>PUMX01000412.1 GCA_003552485.1 Candidatus Hydrogenedentota bacterium | reverse complement strand
GTGCGGCACGCCCAGGGTATCCATCTCCTCGTCATCGGGCCGGTAAGGCTCGCGGCAGTGCCGGCACAACTGGCGCACAAGGCGCTGACTCATGACGGCCTCGAGCGAAGACGTTATGAGGAACGGCTCGACGTCCATATCGACGAGGCGGGTAATCGTCTCGGGCGCGCTGTTGGTGTGCAGGGTGCTCAACACCACGTGGCCCGTCAATGACGCCTCGACCGCGATCTGTGCGGTGGGCAGGTCGCGAATCTCACCGACCAGGATGATGTCGGGGTCCTGACGCAGAATGGCGCGCAGGCAGTTCGCGAAGGAAAGCCCAATTTCTTCTTTGACCTGGACCTGAATGACGCCGTCGAACGTGAGCTCGACGGGATCCTCGGTGGTGATGATCTTGACGCTTTCCTGATTCAACTCGTTGATGCACGAGTACAGCGTGGTGGTCTTTCCACAACCCGTCGGCCCGGTGCAGAGGAAGATGCCGTTGGGTTTCTGGATGGTCTTATACAGTTTCTTCAGGGTGACATCGTCAAACCCCAACTTGTTAATATCCACCTGCACCGCGGTGCGGTCAAGGATACGCAACACCATATTCTCGCCAAACAGCGTGGGCAGACTGGATACGCGAACGTCAATGACGGATTCGCCCACCTTCAGCTCGATACGCGCGTCCTGAGGCAGCCGCCGCTCGGAGATATCCATGCTCGCCAACACCTTGACGCGCGAGATCAGCGCGAGCGCCATACTCTTAGGCGGCGAAACAATCTCATGGAGAACGCCGTCGACGCGGATACGGATGCGAAAGTCTTCGTCGTATACTTCAAATTGAATATCCGAGCCGCGTTTCTGCACGGCTTTGAGCATCACCAAGTTCACGATCTTGATGACGACCGGCTCCTGCGCCAGTTGTACAAGATTGTCCTCGTCAGCGATGAGTTCGTGGGTGCCCAATTCCTCGAGCGATAAGTCTTCTTCGCCCACGTGCTCGACAAGGCCCTCGAGGGTCTCGTGTATGGATTCCGATTCGTAGGCGTAGTTGTCGTCAATAAACTTGAGCACATCTTTCTGATTGCTGATAGCGCCCTGCACTTGGCACCCCAACACCTGGCGCAGGTCGTCAAGGACGGCGATATTCAGTGGATCAGCCATCGCCACGGTAAGCAGATCCTGCTCCTCGTCGTAGCGGATGGGCACGACGCTGTAAAACTTGGCGACATCGGCCGGCATCCGCCGGAGCACGTCGTCCTTCACGCTCAACTTGTTGATATCGACGCGCTCCATGCCGGCCTGCTGGCCGAGCGCCTCGACGATATCCTGCTCGCTGCACAGCTCCATTTTCGCCAGCACGCGGCCAAGCATTTCGCCGGTCATGCGCTGGCGTTGCAGAGCTTCATCGAGATCGAGTGGCGTGAGTACGCCATTCTCGACGAGTATGTCGCCAAGCTGGCGTTCTTTTTTTGCTTCCTTTGTAACTGCCATGACCGAATGGGGTACCTACATTGGTTTCCCGTCAGGAAACATTAGCCTTTTGTTGCGAGTCCTCCAGGCCCATGGCCTTGGCGTTCGACTCGAACTCCTCGGGCTGCTGCGCCTTGGCCAAGACATCCTCGTAGTTGACGATGCCCTTCCGGTACAGGGCGAGCAGGTGCTCATCCAACAGATTCATGCCAAACTTATGCCCGGTCTGAATCGCCGATGTAATACGATAGGACTTGTTCTCGCGAATGAGGTTCTGAATGGCCGGCGTGGCGATCATGATCTCGAAGGCCGCCACTCGGCCAAACCCGCCTTTGCGTGGAATCAGCGTCTGAGAAATCACGGACTTCAAGTTGCCCGCCAACTGGGTGCGAATCTGCTCCTGCTGGTTAGTGGGGAACGCGTCCACGATACGGTCGATGGTGCGCACGGCTCCAGTGGTATGCAGGGTGCCGAAAACCAAGTGACCGGTTTCGGCGGCGGTGATAGCGGCCTCGATGGTCTCGAGGTCGCGCATTTCACCCACCAGAATGACGTCGGGGTCTTGCCGCAACGCGCGGCGCAAAGCCTCGGCGAAGGTGGGCACGTCCACGCCGACCTCGCGCTGCATTATGATGCTCTTCTTGTGCGTATGGTAATACTCGATGGGGTCTTCGATCGTAATGATATGATGGTCAAGGTTCGTGTTGATGTAATCCAGCATCGTGGCCAGACTGGTCGTTTTACCCGAGCCCGTCGGCCCCGTGACAAGCACCAAACCGCGGGGGAGGGTAATCACCTCTTTAATGATCTTGGGCAGCCCCAACTCCTCGAAGCTCAAAATCTTGCGGGGAATCAGCCGCAAGACAAGCCCGACATACCCTTTTTGTTTAAAGATCGACACACGGAAGCGCGCGACATCCTCGAAGGCGAACCCGAAGTCCGACCCACCGACCTCTTGCAGTTCCTGTTGGTTGTCCACCGACGCGATGCTCTTCATCAGCCGTTCGGTATCCTCGGCGGTCAAGGGATTATCGCCAAAATACTGTAAGTGGCCGTGAACACGCCCCACTGGCGGATTATCCACGGTGAGGTGCAAGTCCGACCCCTCGCGGTCAACAAGCATGCGCAACATGCTAACCATTTCGTAGTTTGCCATCAGCTACATCTCCGTACAGCTTGTTTCTATTTGCTTTGAATTGGCCGCAAGAGGCCCTGACGAACACCGCCGGCCCCAAAACTCTCCAGTGTGCAACCGGGCCCGCCGCTAGACTTCGAGAGCGGCCTTGAGCGGTTGATCCGGCTGGGTCACCCGGTTCACCTCCGAGATCGTGGTAGTGCCATTGAGCACTTTCCGTACGCCGTCCTCGCGCATGGTGGTCAGCCCGTCCAGGCGGGCCTGTTTCCGCACCTGTATCGCAGAACCGCCATCCATGATAATGGCGCGCAATGCGTCATTGGTAGGCAGCAGTTCGTATACGCCGACGCGGCCTTGGTAACCCGTGTGATTGCAGGTCTCGCAGCCCACGCCATGGAAGACATCGGTCTTGTTGGTGTCAATGGGATATCCCAGCCGCTGCAATTCGAGATCGGTCGGCTGGTAGACCTCCTTACAGTTCGTACAGATCGTGCGCACGAGGCGTTGAGCCAGCACCGCGCGCACGCCCGCCGTGACTAGGAACGGTTTTACGCCGATATCGATCAGGCGCAAGTAGGCGCTGGCGGAGTCGTTCGTATGCAGGGTCGAGAACACCAAGTGGCCGGTAAGCGCGGCCTTCATGGCAATCTCCGCCGTTTCATGGTCGCGAATCTCACCGACCATCACCACGTCGGGGTCCTGACGGAAGATTGAACGCAACGCCCGCGCAAAATTGAGCCCGATTTCGCTGTTGATCTGCACCTGATTGATCCCAGCCAACTGATACTCGACCGGGTCTTCAACGGTGACAAGCTTCAGATCGGGCTTGTTCATCGAATGCAGCGAGGCGTATAGCGTGGTCGTTTTCCCGGAACCCGTGGGGCCCGTGACGAGAAGCGTGCCCGTGGCCGCATTCAGCAACTCTTCCCATGTCTTCTGATCGTCGGGACTAAAGCCCAATTGCCCGAGCCCCAAGAGCAGCCCGCTCTTGTCGAGGATACGCATGACCATGCTTTCGCCATGAACGCCGGGCAGCGCGCTGACACGCAAGTCAACCACCTTGCCGGCCAGCGTAAGCTTGATGCGGCCGTCCTGCGGCACACGGCGTTCGGCGATGTCCATACCCGACATGATCTTCAGACGCGATATCACCGAAGCCTGTGCGCGCTTAGGCGGCGCAGGCATTCGATGGAGCACGCCGTCGATTCGGTAGCGGATCTTCAGGTCGGTCTTGCCCGGCTCAACGTGAATATCACTGGCGCGCAGCCGGAACGCCTCGTAGATCAGGTTATGCACATAGCGCACCACGGGGCTGTCGTCTTCTGCTTCGTCTTCGTCGCCCACGGCCCCTTCGAACTCGACGGTAT
>PUMX01000218.1 GCA_003552485.1 Candidatus Hydrogenedentota bacterium | reverse complement strand
CCGCCAGTACCGGCTCGAGATCACGCCGCCCATCCCCATGGAGCATACTGATAACTTGCGAACGGACTTGATCACGAATAGCCAGCGCTGCCAGGAGCTCATCGAACGTTGGGTGCGCGAATGCCCAGGGCAATGGCTGTGGTTCCACCGGCGCTGGCGCGAGCGGAAGGCGCTACGCGACAAGTGGGAAGCCGGGCTCAGCCGCCAGCAGACTGCAAGGCCGGGGCCCCTCCAACAGAAGTGAGACCGGAAAGACCCGCCGATTTGTTAGCCATACCCAGCTTCGTTCGTCCGTCTCCACTACCGTTGACGAGACAAAGAAAACACCGGGAGGCGTGTCTAGCGGCGCAATAGTTCGGCCACCGCCTCGGGAGCGGGCGGATCATCGTCCCAATGAGCAAGTGCGCGGCCATCTCGCACCAGAACGAACCGCGGCGGCGCTGGGCCCACGAACCGCGAGAACTCGACGATATCCATGGCGATTAACGGGAACAACGGCTGTGTAATCAACTCGAATTCCTCGATCTCCCCGGCTTCTCCAATGATGAAAGCCACCACACGCGGCGCGTCCTCGGCCACCGCCAACTCATTCAGCGGCCCCACTGTTATCATGCAATGCTCGCATGTAGCCCCATAAAAGGCCGCCAGATGCTTGCCTTCCGCAAGCGACACATCGTCCAGTCCGTCATGATAGGCGAGTTCGGCGAAAGGCTGTTCGCCGTGCAGCGATCCGGCGCCGGCCCCGCCATATGCGGCCGCCACGAGAACAATGGCCGCTCCTCCTGCGCCAAGGGCTGCGCGAACGCCGGGATGAGCGCGATGGGCTGTCCCCCCAGCACGCCAACCGTGGGCCTTCGAGGCTAGCGCCAGCACGGCTATCATCACGATGTTTTTCGAGATCGTCACGGCGGGCGTCATCTCGACAACGCCCCCAAAACAGCCGCATTCCTCCAAGCCGTGAAAAGCCCAGCTATAGGCCACCAGCCCCGTGAACCCCAGCAGCAGCGCCACGGCCGCGCCGGGGACGCCTCCTCTCATCCGCACGCCAGTCAGTAAGGCAATACCCAGCACCGACTCGACGATTACCACCCCCAACGCCGCCACGGCGATCGCCGCGGGCTCGCTGAGAATATTGTAGTAGCGGACTTGGAGTTCAAAGGCGGGAAGATCAACCACTTTGACGGTAGCGCTAAAAACAAACAGCGCTCCTACGATCCGTTCGAGTAATGGACCCAACCACATACAGCGCATATCCTTCAGTATCTTGGTCTCCAGCGCCGGGAGGCTTCGCCGCGCGCGGCTGGCGCAAACCGCCTCGTCGCCGCAACAAGCCAGTATAGCCGCTGGCGCTCTGCGTACTCCAATGTATACTGAGACGAAACAGTAGGGTAATAGACTGAACTCCGAGCCCCAGCGTAACTAACAGCTACGTAATCCCTACCATATGCTGTATAATGTGGACGGTAGAGCCAACGGAGCTCCTTTTGAGGCGCTTCGCGTAGCCTACACTCAGCTTCGGACGACGCATTTTTGAGCGCAGCCGGTTTGCCGCCCCGCGTTGGCGCTCTATAGCCCGGCTTGCCCGAATCATGGAGGATTGCCAAGATAGGCGGTTTAGCCATGCGCGACAGCGATACGATTAACCCGTGACCCAGTCAGGCCGATAAGCCCTTTAAGAAGAACCAAACGGTTGACAAATAGGCGGATTCAACCTGCGCGGGGGCGCCAGAGTACGAGCGCCCGCCCCTGCAAAGAGGCCCCCATGCAAACACGTCTTCCGCGCCGGGTCGCTGCAAACATCGCACTCCTTTACTTGTGTGTCGCCACGCTGTGGATTGTCTTCTCTGACTGGGCTGTTGGCCTAGTGACGGGCTCACCGACTGAGTTTACCCTGTTTCAGACCGCAAAAGGCTTGGCGTTCGTGGCGGTCACGGCCATTCTTCTCTACTATCTTGTCAAACGACGGGTTGACGAGCTGGAAGCGAACCGCGCTGTTCTCGCGCGTCAGGAAGCCCTATACCGCACCGTGATTTCCGAGGCCTCCGAAGGCATTGCGCTCATGAACGCCGATGGAGTTATCACAGACGCAAACCATCAACTGTGCGAAATCACGGGCTATTGCCGGGACGAACTGATCGGTCAACACCTAACGGCATTTCTCGATACGGAAACAGAACAGACGGCGCCAGCGCTAGCAATCGGCGATTTTCATGATGGCGGCGCTCAGTCATTCGAGCGCGGCTTACTCCGCAAAGACGGCTCGGCCACCCACGCCGAGATTAGCGCGACTGCTGTCACGGGTGGTTACATCGTCGCGATGATACGCGACATCTCCGAGCGCCGGAAGGCGCAGGAGGAACTGCACAAGGCATATGACCGTCTCAACACGTTGGTGCGGTCATCACCGCTCGGCATCATCACGTTAGATGCAGAAGGCAACGTGTCCGACCTCTGGAACCCGGCAGCTGAATCCATTTTTGGTTGGACCGCCGAAGAAGTAAAGGGCAAGCCATTGCCCCACCTGCGGCCCGAAGATGTCGAGGAGTTTCGCAGACTTCGGAAGCAGGTTATGTGCGGCGACTCCTTTACCAATATCGAACTAACCCGAATACGGCGCGACGGCGCTCCCATCCACGTGAGCCTGTCAAGCGCGCCGCTGCGTGATTCCAATGGCGTCATCACCGGCGTGATGGCGGTTATCGCGGACGTCACCGAACGCCTCCGGGAGCAGGAAATGCTGCGTTCAACCCAAGCGCTGCTCGCAAACCTCATGCGCCACGCGCCGGCCGCCATCTATGTGACTTCCCCTGACCACCGCTACCAGCATGTGAATCCCGTGTGCAGCCGCTACTTCGGCTTATCCGAGGAGGAAATCACGGGCCGCTCAATCGCGGAGGAGTTTCCCGAGGAGTCGGCGGATTGGCTGTGCCGCGTTAACGAATCCGTGCTGAAAACCGGCAGTCCCTTGACGTTGGAGGAAACGCTCACGTTTAGCAGCGGAACCTACTACTTCGTGACCAGCAAGTTCCCTCTGTTCGATTCAGGCGGCGGCGTCACCGGCGTAGCCGGCGTCTCGCTGGATGTAACACAGCTTCGGCGCGCCCAGCAGGAGCGGTGGGAATCCGAACGGCGTTACCGTCTAATGTTTCAGCAGAATCCCTTGCCTATGTATGTGTTCGATCAGGAATCCCTGCGATTTCTTATGGTAAACGACGCGGCCATGCGCCAATATCAGTATCCGGAAGAAGAGTTTCTCGACATGAAACTAACGGACATCCGTTCGTCCCGCGAATCCGAGCGGCTCTTGGCGTTCTTGCCTGAGGTCAACGAGTACTACACCGATCGTGGGATATGGGAACACCGCCGCAAGGACGGCTCAATGCTCTACGCAGACATCATAGCCCATGAGATCGAGGTTGATGGACGGCTCGCCACGATCGTTATGGCGAACGATGTTACCGAACGCATTCGCATCGAAGAGGAACGTCGCAGGCTATACCTCGAACTCGAGGCCCGCGTGGCCGACCGGACAGCACAGCTCGAAGCCGCCAACCGCGAACTGCGGGCCTTCACCTATTCGGTCTCGCACGACTTGCGCGCGCCATTGCGCGCTATCGACGGGTTCAGCCAAATCATACTTGAGGATTACAGCCAACACCTGCCCGAGGAAGCGCGCAATTACTTCCAGATGATCTGCCAGAGCGTAGGAAATATGAACGCGCTCATTGACGGCCTCTTGTCTTTTTCCCGTTTGAGCCGGCAGGAATTGACCCGGCAACAGGTTGATATGAAGGCGCTGGCGCACCAGGTTTTCGATGAACTGGGGGAATATCAGAACGATCGGCGAATAGAGTTCAACGTCGGCGATTTGCCGCCCTGCATGGCCGATGCGCGTTTGATTCACCACGTGTTCACTAATCTATTGACGAACGCGCTCAAGTTCACGCGCAACCGTGACCCCGCCACTCTCTCGG
>PUMX01000313.1 GCA_003552485.1 Candidatus Hydrogenedentota bacterium | reverse complement strand
TGGTCGCAGCTAGAAAATGCATCCCAGAACTCGGCTGGGCGTGCCGATCATAGTTTGTGTTGCCGGGAGGATCAAGCGTTTTTTCCTATCCCGGCGGTCCTTGCCGCACCGCGTTCAGTGTATACCCGGACGTCACGCGAGGACCCGAGGCGCGCCGAAGGAATGGCTGGCCATGGCGGGCGGCGTTACTTGTATAACACCAGACTTGCTTTCGGATCGGCGCCGCTGTCGTCCTCGTTTTCGGATACTCCGCCGCGTGCGCGCAGATGGATGCTGCGCAGCGGATGTTCGCCATCGGAAAACGCACGGACCCGTACTGCGTCTGCGGTGATGCCGGGGCCATCCGCCTGGCCCCAAACAAAGACGCCTGTGTTGATCCAGCCGCCTTGTCCCTCTCGCAGCGCTCGCCATTCCCCGTCCCGGCGGTAATCGACGGACCACATAGTGAATGGTTGAGGCTGATTCCAGTACGTTCCGCCAAACGTCAAGTAATTGACGTTCTTGGGTTCTTCCCATTCCGCCGCCCAATAGAACGCGTCTTCCTCAGATACGAGGCCCAGGTCCTCCTCATGCCCGACGCCGTATTCATTCCAGTCGGTGACGACATGATAACCTTCTTCAGCGGGATCGTACAGAATGTCGACGGGTTCGCCCCGGCCATCTTCTTCGACGCTGCCGCTGAGTTGGGCGTCTGGGAGTAGCGCCAAGTTAGCGAGGGCGTCCGGTTCGTTGGTTCCGACGGCATCGTCTTCCTCGATGATCGAGACAATCGCCGGTTGCGTGTAGAATCGCGCGCCGTCCTCGCCGTGAAGACGGGCTTGCACCCGGTATTTGCCCACCGATGCAGGCGTCCACTCGGCCTCGTATGGCGCGCTCCCTGTCTCGGCTATGGGGTCTCCATCCACGAGGAACTCGACCCTATCCGCCGTGATATCCCGCTCCGTGACACTCGCCTGCAACGTGACCGTGGCGCCAGGTATGTAGGCGGCGCCGCGGGAGGGCGTTTCGAGCTCGATGCTCATGCGGGGCGGCCGTACCATTAGTTCTTCGATGAGGTCCGCTGTTTCTTCAATCGGCATTTCTTGAATCTTATAGCGCCGGTTCGCCTCGGGGTTCTCCTCGAAGCGCGTGCGGCCCTCGTCGTCAAATCGAATATCCATGGGTTCGCTGAGCGACCAGATGGCTTCGCCTTCATGCTCGAGTCCAAGCACCGTGTAGTACACCGCCGCCTGGTCCCAACTCGACCGGTCGCCGATCGTTCCGCGGGTCCCGGCCCCACGGTACAGCTTGTAAGCCATGGCGACCGGATGCTCTTCGGGATCATACTCGGCATACCGCGCCCCGGTTTGGATGACACGCCCGATTTCGTATCCCGAGTAGACAATCGGGGTGGGCCATTCCTCGGCCACGAGTTGCGCGCCGGGGATATGGAGCGTGATATTCCATTCCCCGTGCTCGGGATTAGCGAAGTTGCCCGCCATTAGGACCAGTTCCTGAACCTTTTGCTCGGCTAGTTCAAATCCGGTCTTTTCGATGCCGTCACCTTCGTGATTGGCTTCGGTCTGCAAGAATTGGTAGAGGCACGGCTGCCCCCCGATCACGACGATCTTCACGCTGTTGTCCGGCGCGTCGTTCAACAACCGGCGATACAATGTGGCGCTGTCTGGGGCGGCTTCGTTGCTCATCGTGCTGAAGAACCGCTCCGGATCGCCCACCACCGGCGCATAGTCGTCACCGCCGGTTGTATGCTCGCCTTCGACCAGCCCGACGGGAAGCTCGGGCCGTCCATAGAAGGTGTTTATCGCATTGATGGTCCCCACTACATGGGGTCCGCTCGTGCTGGCCATCACGCCGAGAATCTCGCACTCGCCTTTGTCGGCCAAGGCGTGCAATGCGGCCAGCGCGCCGGCGTCGTCACAGTCGGCGCGCATGTCGGTATCCAGAATTACCAACGGTGCGCCATCGTACGCGGTGGCGGCTCCAATTAGAAATAAGCCAGCCGCGAGGAACGGGAGGGTGTATCGAATCATGGTTTGACTCCCCAGTGTCTTTTGGGTGCGCCAACTGACGCCTGGCCGAGAGCGGCTCACGCCGTGGCGTACGCGCTAACTGAACGTAATTAGTAGCACATGCCACGGGCCGGTTCAACGGCGCATGCGCATCGGACGGCCCCCAAGACAAAGCTACCACCTTCCCTTTGCACAATCATGCGCGCCGGGGACAGCGGTAGCTTTGCACTGGGGAAAGGAACCTGCCACGCTCTACTGGCCTCGCCGGGTCCAGAACGTCCACCACGGTTTGGCCGCGCTGCGCGCGCCGGTTAAGCGTTACTCTTCCGTGCGGCGAGCTTGCGCCTCTTCTTCTAGGTTCACAAGCTCCTCAAGGGGATCGTCCAGTTGCATCGGGTGGCCGTCCCAGGCGAGCCGGCCGTCTCGATCTATCACAAAGCTATGGGGAATCGCGCCGTGGCCTGCCGCTTCCATGTAGGACTTCCAGGTCTCTCCCTCGTCGTCCACGGCCACCGTATACGAAATACGATCTTCCCATTCTTCGACGAAATCCGCCACGACATCGGCTTCTTCCGGGGAAACCGCGACAATCTTCACGTTCTTGTCAGCGAATTCCTCCTGCAATTCCGACAAATGCGGAATCGCCGCGCGGCAGGGTCCGCACCACGTCGCCCAGAATTCCACGACGTAGACGGGCCGCTCTTCGGTTTCGGCGGCTTCTTCCGCCTCTTCGTCGGGGTGTATGGTGAAGGCTTCTCCGTTCATCCACTCGGCGATGACGAGTTCGGGCGCTAGATCGCCTACCTCGAAACGTTCTTCGTCCGTTTCGCCAGCCGCGGGAAAGACTGCGAGGGCCACAATTAGCGTTGCTGTCGCCAGCCAGCTAATCTGTCTTGTCAGGCGCTGCCTTACATACATAACGCTTCAGCTCCTTGTTAAGTTGGTGTGTGCTTTTCATTACGTTCTGTACTCGGCCAACACCCGGCGAATAACCTTTGTTCCCGCGCGCCGACAAACAGACAATACCTGTCCGTTACACAAGGGGGGCTTTGCGGCTGTCGAATAGCACCAGCGCGCTGGATTCGCCAAGGGAGGGGATCAATACTGTAACATGATTTGAGAGCAAGCCATGTAGACCGGTTGTGCAACCCACCGGTCGTTTGGGCGGGCCATTTCCAAGGCTAGATATGCGACACGAAGACGATTCAAACAACAACGCAGCGGATCACCGGGATCCAGACTGGCCCCCTGCCGAGTCCGGCCGGGGCGACGATAGTCTTGTCGAACACGGTTTCGAGGAGGCCTACGAACAGGTCAGCGCCGCCACGCGCACACGCGAGGGGCGCTGGAAGTTCTGGGGCGCGCTGGCGGGACTCGCGCTGCTAGCCGGTATCGTGTTTCAACAGGCGCCGGTGGATGAACATGAGCGAACGGGCGGACCAATCACCATTCGGCTTTGGGGCACGGATGATTCCGTAACCTTCACCCGCGCGAAGACCGAGGAAGACTTCGACGCAGCGGCGCATTGTTGGCCGGCCGAAGCGCATGTCGAACTCCGGGAGGCCGGCGGCGAGGAAGTAATCTGGCGTGGCGGAGTGGTCTACGAAGCCAAGATCGATCTCGAGACGCGCCCGGCTCGGCTCCGTGTTACTGCCGCAGCGGAGGATTATGAACCTCTCGAAAAACACATCTCTCCCGATCCGGGACCACTGGAGCTTGATATCGTTTTGCTCCAGAACTAGCAGTTTCGACGAGCATAGTCCGGTGGTTGCCCGTGTCGTCAGGGTCCTGGATTCCAGGTCGATCCGTCTGGGAACACCGTAGTGAAGCGCAATGCTCCCGCGTGGCCGTCGAGCGTGATCAATTTGCCGCCGGGATTGATTTGATCGGCTCCGTATCCGCCATATCCCGTAACCCGCCCATAGGTCAGCGCCACCCCGTCTTCAATAGTGTAGAAGTCATTCA
>PUMX01000405.1 GCA_003552485.1 Candidatus Hydrogenedentota bacterium | reverse complement strand
GGATAAGGCGGAGAGCCAGGAGATCTGCTTCGTCCCCGGCGACGATTACCGAAGCTTCCTAATGAGCCGCGCCGGTCCCGGACGGCCCGGCCCCATCGTCAACCAGCGGGGCGAGGTGCTGGGCGAACATAAGGGGCTCATGTATTATACCGTCGGCCAGCGCAAGGGCCTTGGCGTCGCCGCGCCAGAACCGTTGTATGTGCTGCGCATGGATGTGGCGAACAACACGCTCGTGGTCAGCTATGCCGATGAGACCTTCTGCGGCGGGCTCGTCGCGAACAACATTGTTTGGGGCGCACAGGCGCCCACCCGCGAACCATTCTCATGCGCCGTACAGATTCGTTACAACCACACAGCGGTTCCCGCTGTCTGTGAGCCCGGAGACGATGACAGCCTCACAGTGCGGTTCGCGCAGCCTCAGCGAGCGGTTACGCCGGGACAGTGGGCTGTACTCTACGATGCCGAAGAAGTCATACTTGCCGCCGGCCTCATCGATCGCAGCCTGCCGACGGCAAGTCCCGCCGAGGACGCCAGCCGGCATGGGGCCACAAGCCTGTAATGGACGGCGTATGAACGTTACCGAAGGGGAGGGAGGCCTCAAGATGAGCAGTGAACACGAACGGCTGAAGATCGCGGGCAACAGCGGCGCCGGCGACAGCGTGGATACGGCCATGAGCCGGCGCGCTTTCCTGCAGAGCAGCGCTACGGTTGCGGGCGTCTCGATGATGGCAGGCGGCGGCGCGGGTGTGTGGTCCGCCGCCGGTGCGAAGCCGGCCCGGGCATACAGCGGACCCAGGAACCCCTATGAGGGCCTGGAGATGCCCGAGGGCATGGTATTGAGCGAAGACGGCAAAGGGACCGTCGGGTTCAAGGATACGGAGAGACTGCCATGGGCGCCTCAGTGGCGCAAGCACGATCCCGACCGGCCGTGGCCCCCCATCGTGACGCCTGGCGAACCATGCTGCCCGGATGCGGCGGCGTTTGGTCCGCCCGAGGACGCGATCACGCTCTTCGATGGCTCGGATACGGATATGTGGGAACCCAACGAATGGATCATCGAAGACGGCGAACTGGTCGCCCACGGCGCGCACCTGGTCACGCGCGACCCCTACGGCGACTGCCAGTTGCACGTCGAGTGGTCCGCGCCTGATCCGCCCAGCGCCGAGCGGCCGGGGAACCAAGGAAATAGCGGGGTCCGGCTTATGAGCCGGTACGAGATACAAATCTACGACACCTATAACCTGCGCAGTTACCCCGATGGCATTGCGGGCGCGGTGTATGGCGAAACGCCGCCGATGGTTCACCCGATGCGGCCGCCCGGTCAGTGGAATGAGTTTGATATCCTTTTTACCGCACCGGTGTTCGAGGGGGACGAGGTGACGAAGCCGGGTACCGTGACCATGTTGTTCAACGGGCTGTTGGCGCATTACAACACCGTTATTCACGGCCCAGTCGCTTACCGTTCGATCCGTCCGTACGAGCGCCATGAACCAAAAGAGCCGTTTTTCCTCGAATATCATGGCAACCCCGTGCGCTTCCGCAACATATGGATTCGCCCGCTGGATGATCTCCGAGAGCATGCGGTTGTGCCGTGCGGGAACGGGGATATACCATGCACGTCCACTTAATGCACAAGCCGAACGCTTGTGGATGGCTAATCAAGAGGGGTAATTGAGAATGAGCAAAGAAATCGAAGGGCGACAGATGACGGGCATTAACAAAGACGAGAGCGGCGCAGGCTCGGCCATAAGCCGGCGCGGATTTCTGCGTACCGGCGCCGTGGTGGCTGGCGCCTCGGTTATTGGGGGGTCAGGCGCGCGCTTGGCGGGCAGACGCGGGCCGCGCATCGCCCGCGCGAATCCTCTGGAAGACCTAAATCTCGAAGACGTTCCCCTGCCGGAAAACATGGTCCTAAGCGATGACGGCACAGCCGTGGGTTACGACGATACGCCCGAGTTACCCTGGGCGCCCGAATGGCGTAAACACGATCCGAACCGTCCATGGCCGCCGCGTATTACGCCGGGTGAGCCATGCTGTCTCGATACAGCCGCTTTTGGCCCGCCGGAAGACGCGATTGTGCTTTTCGACGGCTCCGATAAGGACATGTGGGAGCCGAACGAGTGGGAAATCGAGAATGGCGAGCTGGTGGCTTACGGCGATGACATCGTCAGCCGCGACGCCTACGGTGATTGTCAGTTACACGTCGAGTGGTCCGCGCCGGACCCGCCGCGCGGCGGCTACGGCGACCGCGGCAACAGCGGCGTGTTTATGATGGGCCGGTACGAGATTCAGATCTACGATTCGTACAATATCCCGTCTTATCCCGACGGCATCGCGGGCGCCGTGTATGGCGAAACGCCGCCCCTGGTCCATCCCATGCGTCCGCCGGGCGAATGGAACGAGTTCGATATTCTCTTCACGGCGCCGGTCTTTGCGGATGGCGAGTTGGAAAAACCGGCGACGCTGACCATGTACTTCAATGGCTTGCTTGCCCATTACAACACCATCATCCATGGGCCGGTGTCGCACCGAACGATTCGCGAATACGAGCCGCATGCGCCGAAGGAGCCGCTGCGACTGCAGGAGCACAATAATCCGGTGCGGTTTCGCAATATCTGGATTCGCCCGCTGGACGATTTGCGCGACCAGGCCGTGGTCTAGCCAGGATCGGACCGACGCTTAGAGCAGTATGAAGCCGCAACGCCTGCATAACGCGAACCGTCCGGTCGAGCAAGAGGGTCTTCGGAATACGCAGGCGCGTTTCGCATAAGGAGTCGCACACATGGAAAACGTAATCATCATCGGATCTGGTCCGGCTGGCTATACAGCGGCGCTCTATACGTCTCGTGCGGAGATGGAGCCGCTCATGCTCGAAGGAGAGTTGAGCAAGGACATCCTGCCGGGCGGCCAATTAATGACGACTACCGACGTTGAAAACTACCCCGGCTATCCCGAAGGCGTCACCGGGCCGCAGATGATGCAGGACTTCAAGCAACAGGCGGAACGATTCGGCGCGCGCATAATGGGCAAGACCGTTACAAAGGTGGATCTGTCTGAGCGGCCCTTCAAGGTGTGGTCCGGCGACGACGTGTGGGAGACGAAGGCCGTCATCATTGCGACCGGGGCCACGGCAAAGTCCCTGGGCCTTGAATCCGAAGAACGCTTCATGAACAAGGGCGTATCAGCTTGCGCAACGTGCGACGGCGGTTTGCCGCGGTTTCGCAACAAGCCGCTCGTCGTGGTGGGCGGCGGCGACACGGCAATGGAAGAGGCGCTGTTTCTCACTCGCTTCGCCAGCCATGTGCATATCGTGCATCGCCGCGACAAGCTGCGCGCCAGCAAGATCATGGCGGGCCGCGCCCTGTCCAACGACAAAATCACAGTTGAATGGAATTCGGTTGTGGACGAGATCCTGGGCAATGATGACGACGGCGTGACCGGCGTACGGCTTAAGGACGTCAACACGGGCGAGACCCGTGAGATCGAATGCAGTGGCTACTTCTCGGCCATCGGACATAAGCCCAACACCGAACTGTTCCACGGGGTGTTGGATATGGACGACACCGGCTACCTCAAGGTAAAGCCCGATACCAGTTACACCAAGGTTGAGGGCGTTTTCGCCGCGGGCGATGTGGCCGACAGTGTGTACCGTCAGGCCGTGACGGCGGCGGGCATGGGCTGCAAGGCGGCCATTGACTGCACGCGCTGGCTTGAGGCCCAGGAGGCCATGGAGGCTGAAAGGGCCGGCGCGAAGTAGCAGCGGTAGTATGCCCGGTTTTCCATGCTTACCCCACCCCGGAGGCGCGCTCCGGGGTGGGGTGTTTTCCGCGCGGCCGCCAGCTTCGGTGGCATATTGGCCTGATTCGGGAGGTGTCGCGCCACCTTGATAATGTCGCCTGGTTGACACATTAGAAATGTCGTTCGATAGTGCGTTTTTCGGAAAGGAGAAACGCGCATGGAAGGGCATTTGGTAAT
>PUMX01000454.1 GCA_003552485.1 Candidatus Hydrogenedentota bacterium | reverse complement strand
GCCCCCGGGCGCTATCGCCGTGCACGGACCCGAATTGGGCCGCCACCGCTTGAGGGTTCCCGTAAATGCGCCGCACCTTCGCCACGCGTCGCAATGGGCCATACGTATAGTCCGGGAATCCGGAATGGACGGCGAGATGGGACACATCGCCGTGCGCGATGTCTTGGGGAGCCCGAACGGGGATGGTCCCGTGAGCGCTCAGGTGGCCCAGCAAGCCCAACGGATCGTGGATGCGCAGCTCAACAACGCCATGGAATTGCTCACGGAAAACCGGCCGGCCTTGGACACATTGACCGAGGCATTGCTGCAAAAGAACCGCCTGACCCGGGAAGACATGGAAGCCTTGCTTGATGGCGCATCGTAAGCCGAACAAGTCGTAGGAATAGCGTTCCCCCCCTGCCAGCCCCGGCTGTGCCACAAGCAAGCAGGAGCAACACCGGTCCTGCAAAAATCCAGCCGCCTTACTCTCCGACGGCGTGGCCCACTGACGCGAAAGCCATTTATCCGTCTGAGTGCGTCCCACGAGGCATCAATAATAGCGCCGGAACACCAGCCGCGAAGAGCAACAAACCAAAGCCCTGATTCGAGCAGGCGCTCATAGACTGCGAACGGTCTGTACTAGCCACACCACACACTCCTCCCAAAAAATGCGCAAATTTTGTGTCCGGGTTCAACGTAGCCTGACCGCGTTCGCTTTTCCCCCTTGCCCCCCCTTTCTCCGATAGACGCTCCATCCGTCGTAAATCCTCGCACTTTCCTACATATAAACTCATGTAATCAACGCCTATTGTCAAGTATTGGCATATCACGGATTGCGTGTATAGTAGAGGAAAGTTAAGGCGCGGCACAGACAGTCTGAGGCGCACAAGCGAAGACACCAACACAGACACATGGGAGACGAGACATGACTACGGCAGAGCACCAGACACACGAACAGTTTTGGCGGGAACTCGAAGGCTACGCCGGCATGGTGGCGGCCGAAATCCTGGAGGAGACCGAGGACGAGGACGAGCGCCAAGACGCCATCCACGAAGCGGCCGATGGGAGCCACGGAGGACGACTCCCGAATCACCCCCGTGGGCCGCTGGCTGCGGCGTTGGCGTCTGGATGAGTTGCCCCAGCTTTGGAATATGTTGCGGGGAGACATGAGCCTGGTGGGCCCCCGGGCGGAACGCCCCGGCTTTGTCGAGACGTTCTTCCAGGAGACGCCCCTTTACGAGCGCCGGTTTCTCGTCCGCCCCGGTTTAACGGGACTGGCCCAGATTCACGGCCGCTACGACACCGACTACACCCACAAGCTGCGCTATGATCTCATCTATATCAACAGCCTATCGCTGACCACCGATTGCCAGACTCTGATCGCCACTGTTCAAACCGTGCTCACCGGCCGCGGGGCGCGATAACCCGCGCTCACGGGAAAGTCGATGTTCCCAAACGGTCCTCGAGTTGCCGGAGATAGAGGCTGGCGGGCTCCACATGCGCTCCATGGGATTCCCAATAGCCCTGCTCAAGATCCGGGATGATATCCGCATGGGCGCCCCTACCCTTGTCACCCACGTGTCCAATGGCCCAGTTCTGGGCGGTGGGCGGCTGCTGGGCAATCAACAAGCCCCGCGTGTTCCAGGCCACGTAATTGGCGCCCGCCCAACCGTGCGAGGTTCCGTACCACAAGCGGTTTTGGAAAGCGATTTCGTCTTCCACATTGTCGTAGAGGCCGCCGGCTGACCAGCGGAAATGCGGTTGACTGGTGCTCACGGGCCGCTCGCCGTGGCAGTGGAGAAATACGTTGGGTCCGGCCGCATGCCGTCCGACGGTGAATGCATGACGGCTGTGAATCGCGTACGAATCGCGGGCGAGCGTGAGCTGTCCCTGGAGACGGTAACCATAGCGGCCTGTGTAGACCCCAGTCTCCTCGAACACACGCGCGGAATAGCCGGGACCACGGTAATACTGATCATCGGCCACGAGGATCTCGTTATCCTTGAACGTGAGCCATTTTGCACCATATCCCGTACTTATGGCGCCATTCGTCCCGAAGAAATGCTCCACAATCACATCGCGCACCCACGCGTTGATCACATTGTTGAAGTTGCAGAAGCGATCCGCGTGACGCGTGTCGTCCACCCCATCCTCGTTGGGCTCCCATACCGAGATGGCGCGCACGCCCTCGACACCAACCTGTTCGATGCGGTTGTCGTCATAAGGAATAATCTCGCCGCCGCCCCAACGTTGCTCGATGGCGTTGGGGAGAGGGGCGTCGAGCGTGATGCGGCCATCCTCGACACGGGTCACTACGCGGTCGATGTCCAGATGGAACGGGCTCCACGGCGGCGATTGCTCTCCCCCTGGCCGGGGCGGAATATCGTCCATGCCAATCTCGCTAATCCAGTCCTCGTTGCCGTAACGGCGCAAGATGATGCTGTCGCCCTCGGAGAATACGGAAGCGTCGGCGACGTGCAACTCACGAGCGCCCACAGGCGCATAAACGTCCGTGATTGGGTGGCCGTTGGAGGACAATTCCCGCCCCTCGGTCCCCTCAATGCGAATAAGTATACGCCGTTCCTCGCCCGTCGCGAGCAGAATCGTTGCTTCTTCTTCCGCCTCCTTAAGCCGCTCCCTGAGTGCATCGGCCGGACCAGGAGGCTCCGGCTTCTTCCCCGCTCTGCTTGGTCCGGGCCCCGCGCCACGAAGCACGATGCCGCTTTGCCGGATTCGCAACGCGCCCTCCACTTCGTAGACGCCTGCCTCCAAGAACACGGCCCCCCGCATCCCATCGGCATCGGGCGATCGTTCGGACACCTCGTCTATCGCGGCCTGAATACGCTCGGTATCGTCGCCTTCGCCCGGTTGAACCACCGCCCGCACCGGCGCTTCTGGTAGAGGAACCCCTCCGCCCCGGTAGCCGGCGTGCGAGAAATCGGGGATGCGATTGCCCCGGTAATCGGGCGCGTACCGCAACGTCCCATCCGGTCCCTCGTGAACGACTCGGCTTTGACCATCTGGAAAAGCGTTCTCGTCCAGCACGGTGAAATGCAATTGGTCATGGATCGTCTCAGTTCCGCCGTTCAATCGGAGAGCAAGCCGAGCCTTGTACCATCCCTCCCTCGGACCTTCACTGGCCAGCTCGATCCGCTTTTCCTCGCCAGCCAGCAATTCGATTTGCCGCTCCAACTCGATGTCACCATCCCGGCGGACACACACCTCCAACAAACCATCCTTACCTGCCGTAACTTCCAGGGCTGGCAGAGAATCACTCGCCGAAACGATGGCCGGTTCGCCAATACGCATTTCCATCGTCTCGTGCCGCCATTCCGCTCGCAGCAAAGGTTCATCGGCGACAGCGCCGCCCGTCAGCAACAGCACGAACCCCATGGCAAAAACGATGTCCCCGAATTGACTTAAACGACCGCAACCAAAAGACCAAGCCATCCCTTGCCTATCTTCCTTTATCATGATGCTTCTTTCCATAAACGTCTTGTATCCACACGCCAGAACCGCGCGGGCGAACTCACTACGCCATAGCTTTGAACGGAATGTCAACCTGTCGAATCAAGCCACGATCGGGGGGGCAGCGTGAGGATGTCATATCCCGTTGGCGCCATTGCCTTGAAGATTTGGGCCGCAGTCTCAGTTATGCATTGCTTTGTTACAGTTCATGCGGCGGCCTTTGATGTGCAGTACTGCTTCCAAAAAGCATCCCATCGCCCGGAGCGGAGGTAAGCGCGCAGGGTAAGGATGGGCTCGGCCCGCTTGGAGCGGTGTTCCGTGGCGTGGAAGAAGGCGAGGATCTTCGCGTAGTCCCGGGACTGGTCTGGGCGGCGCCGCCGTGGTGGAGCTGGTCGAGCAAACGCTGCTGACGCCCGCCCCCGAGTGTGAGCGCCAGGAAAACCATCGAGCCTCTTGCAGAAGCCTTTCGCCGGGTTGTGGCGTGAGGCGGTGTAATGAGGCGAGTGGGGGGTTAGATAGGCTGTTGAGGTAATT
>PUMX01000424.1 GCA_003552485.1 Candidatus Hydrogenedentota bacterium | reverse complement strand
TGGATGAGGTTGTAGGACTGGAACACAAAGCATATACGCTTACCGCGAATGGCCGAAAGCGCGTCGTCGTTCAGTTTCGAAACGTCGTCCTCGCCGAGGTAATACTGACCTGACGTCGGCCGGTCCAAGCAGCCCAGAATGTTCAACAAAGTAGACTTGCCGCAACCCGAGGGGCCCATAATGGTGGCGTATTCGCCCGGATAAAAATCGAGCGAAAGGCCCCGGAGCGCATGCACCGTAACAGGGCCCATTTGATAGGTTTTGTGGACGTCTTCCAGACGCGCGACTGTTTCAACAGCAACCGCCATGAACTATGCCTCATCCTTTCACGTAAAGCGAACCGAGCCCACCAGCACGGCCTGATCTCCCGTGATCCACTTTGCCAGGTATGTGGCCTACGTAGCGCCGATTAGAATTGCGCCAAGCGAACATGTAAGAGGTCTTCGGGACTATGTGGCCGTGCCCGGCATGCCGCTGGCGGGTCCGTCAAGTCGTTCTTCGCCGCTGGGCGCCTCATCGCTGTCCTCGGAGCGCCGCCGGTCGTCATCTTGAGCGCCCGTCGGCCGTGGCGGTCGGAGCAGGACCTGCTCGCCTTCTTCAACGCCCTCGCGGATTTGGATGAATCGATCATTGTAGGGTCCGATTTCCACGGGCCGCGCCTCTACGCCTCGTGTTGTCGCCACGTAAACGTAACGTTGACCGCCGAGGTTAATTACGCATTGAACCGGCACGTAGAGGATGTCGTCGAGCCGATCCACGATGACTTCGACTTCGGCTGTCATGCCGGGACGCAACCAATCAAACGCGCCATCAATGCTGACCGCAGTGGGAAATACGCGCAGGTCTGGATTTAGCCAGCGGTGACCGGAGTCAGGAACGAGCGCTACACGGACCACTTCCCCGCGTAGCACCTCATCGGGAAACGCGTCGGCGCGGATGCGCGCCGGCAGGCCCGGCATCAGCCGGTTTACCATGGACTCATGAATCTGTACGTTGACAGCCATCTTGGTCATGTCCGGGATGGTCAGGATTTCCTGACGTTCACGCACCGTGGCTCCCTCTTCAATGATTTCGCCGCCACGCTGATTGCTGCCGGCATAGACCACGATGCCGGGCCGTTCCGCTCGAATAATGCAGTTGTCGATCTGTTCCTGCAGTTCCTGCTTGCGCCGCGCCTGAAGCTGGTACGTCGCTTCGTTCGAGCGCAGCTTGGCTTCCGCCTGCGCGAGTCGCGCGGCGGCTAGCCGTTGTGTGCGTTCGAGGCGGCGTTTCTGTTGGTTGTAATCCGAAATGTAGCTTTCCAGTTGCTTGGGAAACTCGAAAGCCCGAAACAGATCGTCGGATGTTTGCGCCGATTGCAACTGGATCTCACGCCGCTGTACGGATAAGCGATCCGACTCCTCTTCAGCCGAGGTGACGAAGCCTTCGCCGGCCAACTCGCGGGTCCATTCGTACCGCGTGCGGGCTTGGGTCAGTTCTTCCGCCGCCAATGTGATATCGGCCGCGAGATTGCGCAACCGCTGCTGCGCTTCGCCACCCAACTGCTCATCGGCGAGTAATTCCAAGTAATCCAGGTCTAGCTCCACAGAACGCATTTCCACGTCAATATCGAATAGTTCCGGCTCGGCGAATTCTTGCGGAGGTTCTTCTTCAACGCGCCGCTCGCGGCGTTCTCCGCCACCGAAACGTTCAATCAACCGGCGGCGCTGTTCTTCATCGGGGACCATTTGCTCGAATTGCTCACGGAAGGCGGGATCCTCCAACCGCTCCTGAATCGAGCCGTCACCTTGTTCGAAGAGCTGACGCAGCCCTTCCATGCCGCCTCCGTGGGGGCCGCCGTCTCCACCTGGGCCGCTGCCTCCGCGGCCCTGCCTCCGTTCGCCCTGTTGGGCCAGAACTACCCGAGGCCCCTCTGCCTGCGCCGCTGATGCTTCAGAAGCCGGGGCGCGCCCGTCGTGGCGTTCCTCGGCCGCGCCGCCGCTAGTCGGTGAGGCTTCAGGCTGGGAGGATGACCTGCCGCCGGCGAGCCGTTCTTGTTCATCCAGTTCGTCGAGTCGCACCAGTAGCGATCGGCCGACATGTTCCCCGACATAGCGTTCAAGGTCCATGCGCGCGAATTTCAACGCGAGCTCGGAATCGTGGATGTCGCTTTCGTTCTGGCTGACTTGAATCTGGAATTGCTCTCGCGCCTCTGTCAAAGCAGCCGAGGCGTTCAAGTAGGTGATTTCTTGCTGAGTCAGTTGCTCAACGAGTTGCGAGGAGTCCAACTCAACGAGAATCTTCCCATTGTCAATGTCTTCCTGCGTGACGCGGTACCCCTCCTCGACTATCGTAAGGATCTGAGTTTGTCCCTGAACCTGAGATCGGATCTCCTGGGCTTCGCGGGATTCGACGTTGCCGCCTTCAACCACCGTGATCTCGAGACTTCCATGGGCGACGGGAAATGTGGTGGCTGTTGAGCCCGTTTCGCCTGGGCGGCCCCAGATTGCGAAGACGGCCACAAGCGCTGCCGCCGCTATGCCTCCCTTCCACGCCAGACCGCGCCACTTACGGGTGACGGCGATTCTCGGGCTGTGCGGGGGCTGTTCAGAAGTGCTGGACATGACATGGGTCCTCCAATGGCATGGAGCTTGTGGTTTCGGCTTCGCGCAACGCGCACCATCCTATAATAACGCTTTGGCAGGTTAGCTTCATTCATTTTTTCCGAGGCGCCGTCAATTCGCCGGCCCCTATGCGTTTAGTCCACATATCAGGCAGCGGGCGCGCCGCCGGCGCCGCCTGGCATAGCGCCCGGGGCGTCCATGGGATCTTGGTCCTCATCTTCCTCGCCTGGACCGGTTTCTTCGGCGCCGTCAGGCCGTGGCGGTTGGAGCAGCACCCGTTCGCCTTCTGCCAGGCCGTTCTTGATGTGGATGTAACTCTCATTATACTCCCCGGCTTCCACCAGACGCGGCTCCGGAGTATTGCCGCCCATCACATACACATATCGGTGGGATCCATGGGAAACTACGCTTTGCAAGGGCACGTAGACGGCATCTTCGATCCTGCTGACGATAATCTCAACTTCAGCCGTCATGCCCGGGCGCAGCCACTCGTAGGCCCCGTCTATCTCAACCGTGGTCGGAAACACGCGCAGGTCCGGGTTAAGCCAACGATGTCCCGAGTCCGGCACCAGCGCCACCCGAGTGACTTCTCCACGGAGCGATTCTTCGGGGTGGGAATCCGTGGTGATGCGCGCAGGCAGGCCCGCGCGCAGCCGGTTCACCATCGATTCATGCACTTGCACCTCGACCGCCATGTGGTTCATATCGGGAATGGTGAGAATCTCTTGCCGCTCCCGGATTTCCGTGCCTTCCTCGATGGGATCGTCGCCACGTCCGCCGCCGGCGTAGACCACGAGGCCTTCACGCTCCGCGCGGATCTTACTCGCCTCTATCTGGTCGATGAGTTCCTGCTTGCGCTGAGCCTGCAGTTCATAGGTCGCCTGTCGAGATCGCAGGCGCGCCTTGGCCTGCGCGGCTTCGGCCGCGGCTTGCCGTTGTTCACGCTCCAATTGACGCCGCGCCTGCACGTATTCCGAAACGAAGTCTTCGAGCTCCTTCGGGAACTCGTAGGTCACGAACAACTCCCGGTCGGTCGCGGCGGCATCGCGGCTGATTTCGTTGCGCTGCACGGACAGACGATCTCGTTCCTCCTCATCCGCCGTGACGAAACCTTCCTCCGCCAGCTCGACAGTCCACTGGTATTGCGTCTCTGCCTGCGTGAGTTCCTCTTCGGTCATCGTGATTTCCGCGTCAAGGTCGCGCAAGGACTGCTGCGCTTCGCCGCCCAGACGGTCGTCATTGATCAGGGCGGGATAATCGAAGGTGGCGTCCAATTCCGGCGAGTCGCCGTCAAAAACGTCAATATCCACATCCACCTCTGGAACATCAGCGTCCGGCTGCATTACCTCGCCGGTGTCGGTAGCGGCCGCGAGGTACTCTTG
>PUMX01000208.1 GCA_003552485.1 Candidatus Hydrogenedentota bacterium | reverse complement strand
GCCACGCGCCGCGGCCGGTGTAGTGAATGGTGCGCTGGTTGCCTTGCCCGTCGATTTCGATGTTGCCGTCAATGAGGACCGGCCCGTTGATCTCGAGCACCTTCGAGTCGCCGTCGTAGTAGATGTAATTGTCAGTGGACATGCGCTCGCCGGGACTCGTGCTTGCCGGGTTCGAGGCGTTGTAGTAGAATTCGTCCGTATCCCGCGCGTTAATCGAGATGTCACCCTCGTAGGGCGCTCCCGTGAGGACTTCGGCAAAATACTCCTCGTGCCTGTAGTTACGCGCCTCGCTCGCATTGTAGACCGTGGCGCCCGTGCCCGGCTCGCGATAATCATGGTCCAACAAGGGAAAAGGCACGCGATCGCCGAGATCGTAGAGTTGATTCCAGCCGTTGTCGCTCCACACCTGAGTCGGCACGCCGCGATCGCCGTCGTCAATGGTCGAGTTACCGCACCAACCATCGTTCACGTAGGTTCCGTCCATTGGGCCTTTGAAGCCCGACCCGGAAGAGGGTTGTGGTTGGCCCACCTCTGAATCGCCCGACAACGCGACGAGTCCGTTGCGCACACGCAATGTCGCGTTGAGCGTTTCGACGAGTTCGCCATCCACCCGTGTTTGCGGCGGATCGGGGATCATCTGCCGCAAGGTATTCGGCATTCCGTCGTAGTTATTGTGCACCAGGCTCGTGCCGCTCAGGTCCAGGGCTGCGATGGCTGTGCCGCCTTCGACGACATTGTCTCCAAGCAGATGCACGGCGCCGTGGATGCTCACATTGCCGTTGATCAGCCCGCCCGCTTGCCCGGATCCCGCGAAAATGGCGTTGCGCCACACGTTAACGTCATCACTGCGTACGATCGCCTCCGCGCGCCGTTGCGTCGCGCCCCAGCGGGCGAAAGTATGAATTGTGTACCAGTCCTCCTCGTTTGCGCCGTCTACGGTACCGTCCCCGAAATTGTCCACGCCGTCGTCGCTCCAATCGGTCACGAACGCGTAATACTCGACCTGCGGATGGCTGGTGAGCGTGAGCGGCTCAACGGCAGGGTCATCAAAACCCGGGAATGGATTCTCCGCGTCGGGCTCGAACAGGCTCTCCCAATTGCTTGTCAGGCCCACTTGGCCGTCCAGGCTGAATTCGAGTCCGACCAGACTTGCGGCAAAGGCGGTCTCCAGTCCGTAAAAACAGGCCCGGTAGCGCTCGTATTGGCCGGTCTGATGGCTTTGGTTGATGACGCGCATGGACAATGCGCCCAGGATGATCATGGCCACCGCGATAAACATGGTGACTACAAGAAGCGCCATGCCCTCTTTGTGGCGAACGAGCGCAGCGCCGCCTTCCAGGCGGCCGTGATGAATCGGCAAGACGTCGGCGCTACGGACGCTCCCCTTGCACTGAGAACATGCGGGTATGTTGGCTGTTGACCTGCCCGGGCGCTGTGCGCCGCACGATGCAATACGCGTGCGGCGATTGTTCTTGCTCAGCCCGTTTGCGCGCGTATTTGTCATGGCTAGTTCCTCGGGAAGACGGTTTCTTGAATCTGCGAAGACATCACCAGCCCCTGTGCGCCCGCGGGAACTTCGGCCCGTATCGTCACGCGCACGCCGGCTCCGGCGCGTTCAAACCAAATGCCGCGTTCGAGTTGGCCGTCGCCGTTTACGTCGCGGTCCACCAGCAACCGGTTGCCCAGCACCCGTACGAACACGTCATCTTCGCTCAGCACCAACTGGGTATCCGTGACCCCGTCATTGTTCAGATCGTTGGTGTCCCGCCCAATAGCGCGCACCGGGCTCAGTTCGAGATTGCCGACGCTGTCCACGGGTATTCCGTTCCCGTCGAGATCTCTGGGCAAGCGATAAGTGATTGCAGGACCCGGCAACTCATTCCAATTGATGGAGGCCGTGGCCGCCTGGCGCAACTCACGCACGATTTGCATCATGGCGTTACGCACTTGGTCCTGCGCGTTCAATTTGGCCTCCTGCGCCAGTGCGGCGTCGCGCGTGCTGGTTGACAGCAGAAAGATCGTTCCCGCCACCAGCGAGAGCACGCTGATGGCGATCATCGTCTCGATCAATGTGAAGCCGGCGCGATTCTTCATAGCGTCACCTCGCAAGCTGAACGGTAGCCAGCGCCCGGCGCGGCCGGCCGTAGTCATCCCGCCATTGCAGACGAACCCGAACTTCCGCCGGATTGGGCGGCGGGGCGGCCAAGGCCGAAATCGTGTTGGGCAACGTTCCCAGCACAGTTACGCCTTCTTCATCCGATTCAATCAGTTCCACAATGAACAGGGCCGAGCCTCCCAACCCTGTGATAGGCGGCGGCTGGTATTCGAGCACATCGGTAAAGTCCAGGGAGCGCAGTTCTTCGATAACCGTGGATACGTGCGCCACGGCGATGGCGCGGTCCTCACTGCTGCTGCCCGTAGTGGAAATGCTCATGATCGAGCCGAAAAGCAGCACGAATCCGATGGTCATCACCCCCGCCGCGATCATCAGCTCGAGCAGCGTCATACCGGCGTTGTTTCGGGCTTTTCGCGCCGGTTCGGCCGGTAGCGTTTTGTGCAACGTCCTCGTCATGTCCATGAGTCCAGAGCCCTCGTTTCAGCGCTACGCGTCCCCCCCGCCGGGTTGGGCGCCTGTACGTTCGCGCCGGTGAACTCCCACTTGATGGGGGCCGGCACAGTTACATTGGCTTGCCGGTATGGGGCTTAGCCAACGAGCAAGCGCTGTGCCGCTCCAAGCCAAGCGATGAAGGCTTATGCGGGCATGCGCTGTAAAGCGTTGTTGTATAAGAGTTTGCGCATCGTGTCGCCCCCGGGATGCATCGGTATGGCGTGTTATGTATAATCATAGGAGCTGTCAAGCTTTCCCCAGTAGACCCCCAAAAGCGGCAGTTTTTTGCCAATTTTGTCACGGTTCCCGGACGGCGTTGTCCTAACCGCTGGCGTTTTGTCGCCTTCGCGCCGGGACCTGGACATAGAGCGGCGCAACCCAATGGGAGATTGATTATCATGACCACCGGGACGGCTAAATCCGTTTCCGCTGTCGAAACGTATGTCAAGCAAACACCGCCTGAACAAATCAACCCGGCCTTTCTAGGCTATATCGCCAATCTTGAAACGGTGGCGTCCGTGGCGCCCGAGGTGGCCCGCGGCATTGTTCAGGAGCTGGCCGACCAGCGAAGCAGCCTCAAGCTTATTGCGAGCGAGAATTACTGTTCGCTGCCCACGCAGATGGCCATGGCCAACCTGCTCACAGACAAGTACGCTGAGGGCTATCCGGGGCACCGCTTCTACGCCGGTTGCGACAACGTCGACGAGATCGAGGCGCGCGCGTGCGAGGAAGCGTGTAAGCTTTTCGGCAGCGAGCACGCCTACGTGCAACCGCATAGCGGCGCGGACGCCAATCTCATCGCTTACTGGGCCATACTCCAAGCGCGGGTCGAGGTCCCCTCTCTGCAGGAGCTGGGCGTAGACAACCCCAACAAGCTGTCGCAAGAGGTGTGGAACGCTGTCCGCGAGAAGACCGGCCGCCAACGCCTTTTGGGCATGGACTACTACTCCGGCGGGCACCTCACCCATGGTTACCGTTTTAATGTTTCGGCCCGTATGTTCGACGCCTTTAGTTATGGCGTGAATAAGAAGACGGGGCTGCTTGATTACGACGAACTCGAGCGTACGGTCGAGGAAGTGCGGCCGCTCATCCTCCTCGCCGGCTACAGCGCCTATCCGCGCGCCATCAACTTCAAGCGTATGCGCGAGATGGCGGACAAGGTCGGCGCGGTGTTCATGGTGGATATGGCGCACTTCGCCGGGCTCGTGGCTGGCGGCGTACTCGACGGTGACTACGATCCCGTGGCCCACGCGCACGTCGTCACCTCGACCACCCACAAGACGTTGCGCGGTCCCCGCGGCGGCATTGTGCTATGCACCAAAGAATTCGCGGAATACGTGGACAAGGGTTGCCCGCTTGTGATTGGCGGACCGCTGCCGCATGTCATGGCG
>PUMX01000143.1 GCA_003552485.1 Candidatus Hydrogenedentota bacterium | reverse complement strand
ATCGCCGATGCGTTTGTCCTCGGGGTCTTGCTCGGGAAATGGGTGAACCGCCTGCCAGTCAAAATCGCCACGGAACAACTCCGCCACAAAACTGGGATGAATCCACTCTTTTTCACGGGATTCTTCCGCCAATTCCATCGACTGGTCGTTGCTGTGCCCACCGCTCGTCATGCTGTTACCTTTCTTAATCAAATGGTGCTTTCGAAAATGCTTTCCGCCACAGAGACGGTTGCGTTGGGCTCGGAGTCTAGAGTTGTTGTGGAATTGATGTCAATAGTAGCTGTTCGTTTCGGACCCAGACACGTTGCGGGGCGTGCGTTAGTAGAGAAGTATGTGTTTTCCAACCCAAGAACTGTTCCAAACACCCTCATACCCCTCCGTCCATTCGCCCATCCAGGTCCTCACAGCCTCGACCAAAGCCGCCAGGGCCGCCCGGGTCGCCCTCCCACCAACTTCGCGCCCCTGTCTACAAGGCTACAGCACAACCGGCCCGATGTACGCGGATGCGTTTGGGTGACGCTACAATACGAATACATATATTACAGATGGTGAGAAAAGAGACCCTTTGACAGATGGAAAATTATGGGGTACATTTCATTTATCTACTCGTTGGGGGCCTGTGCACGGGGCAGACCATGGCGAGCTCCGCTTGGCCGGGCGCACTCGCGTCCGGAGTGTTGGGTAGTTCGGGGAAAGGGAGGAATGTAGGTTATGGGTACTTCTGTTCGATCAACTTTTCTGTGTATGTTGGCGCTTGTTGTGGCTGTAGCGCTTGTGGGCTGTCCGCCGCCGAGTTTCGATCCGCCGGATAGCGAGCCGGATGATCCGCCAGATGGCGAGCCCGGCGACGGTAAAGCCCAAGTGCAAGTGCTCCTTACAGCAGGCGAAAACAAGGTGGCCTCGGCGATTCTTCAGGCGCTGCGTCCGGTCGAAAAGAGTAATCCGGTCGATGTCGATAGCATCGAAAGCCTGATGATTACGGTGACCGAGATCAACCTGGACCGCGTCGGCGGTCCGCAAGAGACCGTCTATTCGGGGGCAAAGGACGTGGATGTCATGAACCTGCGGGGCGTCTCGGAGCTGTTGTCCGTGGCTGAGGTTCCCGCCGGGGATTACACGAAGATCCGCTTGAGCTATGAGAACCCGCGGCTGAGATTCTCGGACGATGATGATGATCACGAGTATACGGATATCCACCGTACCGCCAACGGACGCTTGTTCGTGTCCGAGAAGTTCACGCTTGTTGAGGACGAAACCAACCGCATCGTACTCGACTTCTACGACCTGCACCTGGTGCGGACTCCGCCCCACGGCGACGGATTTGTGTTCACGCCGCAGCTGCGGGCCGACGTACGGATGGATGAGGACAACGCTGTGGCCGAAGGCTTCATTACGGAGCTGGACGAAGAGGACGGTTGGTTCGAGCTCGAGTTGCGCACGCTTACGCTGCCCAATGGCAGCGTCAACACGCCCAATGCGGCCCCCGAGTATATCGATGTGCACTATAGCCCCGAGACGACCGAGGTTTTCCACATCGATGACCCGGCCACGGATCTTGGTGTTGATCATCTCGAGTTAGGCATGCCCGTAGAGGTGGACGGCGTGCTCTATCCTGACGGCAGCATGTCGGCCTTCGTCATTTGGGACATCGAGGTTGTGCGGGAGGGGATTATTGCCGACCTTTATATCGAGTCCCAATGGTTCACACTGGTTCTTGACGACGACGAGATCGACGTCGCATTTGACCAGGATACGCCGGTCCTGTTGGCCGACGGCGAGGATGTGAATGGATACGATATCGGCGCTCTCGCGGACGTTGAGCGTGTGCAGGTAATTGGCGCGTTCTGGCGGGATGAAACGATATCGGCCTTCGAAATCTGGATCCTCGAGTTCCTTGAACAAGCGCCGCCCGAGGAAGAAGAGGAAGAGGATAACGGAGAACAGGACGAGAATAACGGTGACTGAAGCGTAGCCGCGCGGCCGCTTCAATAAACAGCGAATAGACCTTGTAGAACGCCTGTAAGGCTATAGGCGCTCCCGGCTGTTAGCTGGGAGCGCCTTTCTCAAATATAGGGCGGGGTTTCGTCGGCTTTTCGTCGAATTGTGATTATGCCAAGAAAATTTGTCGGCTGTGGAATAGACCACGTTTCGGATTCGTTAACAGCTAACAATGCCTGAAGCTACAAAAAGGGGTGGATTGCGCCAGAGCACTCCGCTCAAACCGGGTGGATATTGCGCTCTAGTGAGTGCGGCGGTGGTGTTCATTTTGGCCAAACTTAGCCGGAATTGACCACTGGCTTGCAAATTTCCGCCAGAATTTGCTAAGATTTCGGATCAAGGAGGGGCACACCCACGCCGAGGGACTAATCACAAAAACGTGGTGGACGGGTGTATTGCAACCTGGCACATAGACGAATCACTTTCCCCGGAAGGTGAACGAGGACACGACTATAGGAGCTATCAATGATTACGACAGAAACCGCCTTGAAGTACAAGGTAGCTGACATCGACCTTGCGGATCATGGCCGGCAGGAAATTATCATGGCTGAGAAGGAGATGCCGGGCCTCATGGCGATCCGTAAGCGGTATGCGCCGGACAAGCCTTTGCAGGGCGTGCGCATCTCCGGTTCGCTGCACATGACCATCCAGACCGCCGTGCTCATCGAAACCTTGGCCGAACTGGGCGCCGACGTGCGCTGGGCGAGTTGCAACATCTATTCGACTCAGGACCACGCCGCCGCCGCCATCGCGAAGGCGGGCATCCCTGTGTTTGCGTGGAAGGGCGAGACCCTTGAAGAGTACTGGTGGTGCACTGAACAGGCGCTTACCTTCCCGGACGGCAAAGGGCCGCAAATGATCGTAGACGATGGCGGCGACGCCACGCTGCTCATCCATCGCGGCTATGACGCCGAAGAACACTTCCAGAAAAATGGCAAACTGCCCGAGATCGAAACGAGCAACAAGGAAGTGCAGGTTGTCGATACGCTGATCCACAAGATCCACAAAGACGATCCGGACCGTTGGCATCGGGTCGTGGACGATTGGGTCGGTGTCTCTGAGGAGACGACCACCGGCGTGCATCGGCTCTACGAGCTGTCCAAGCAGGGCAAGCTGCTGACCCGCGCGATGAACGTGAACGACTCGGTGACCAAGTCGAAGTTCGACAATCTCTATGGTTGCCGCGAATCGCTGGCCGACGGTCTTAAGCGCGCGACGGACGTGATGGTGGCTGGTAAGATCTGCGTGGTCTGCGGCTACGGTGACGTGGGCAAAGGTTCGGCTCAGGCCCTGCGCGGCCTCGGCGCCCGCGTGCTCATCACGGAAATCGACCCGATCTGCGCTTTGCAGGCGTGCATGGAAGGCTACGAAGTCACCACCATGGAAGAAGCCGCGTCGTTCGCCGACATCTTCGTGACGGCGACTGGTTGTTGCGACGTGATCACCAAAGAGCACATGGAGCAGATGAAGGACGAGGCCATCGTCTGTAACATCGGTCACTTCGACAACGAGATCCAGGTGGAGCCGCTCGAAGAGGATTCGAACATCACTATCGAAGAGATCAAGCCGCAGGTCGACAAGTTCCACTTCCCGAGCGGCCGGTGCATCATCATGCTGGCCCGTGGCCGCCTGGTGAACTTGGGCTGCGCGACGGGGCATCCGAGCTTCGTTATGTCGAACTCGTTCTCGAATCAGACGCTGGCGCAGATCAGCCTGTGGACCGAGACCGACCAATACGAGCGTGGCAAGGTATACACGCTGCCAAAGAAGCTCGACGAAGAAGTGGCCGAACTCCACTTGGGCAAGTTGGGCGCCAAGCTTACGAAGCTCTCGAAGGAGCAGGCTGATTACCTCGGCGTTCCACAGGAAGGCCCCTACAAGCCCGAGTACTACCGCTACTAAGCGCGAAATCTGGAGCGTCGCACTGTGGAGCGGTTCCAAGTAGGAGCACGCGTTGCGTCTGGCCGCCCGGATGATGACCGTCCGGGCGGCCAGTTATCGTTCTGCAAGGGGCCACGGGTGGCGCGGGCGCGATGGT
>PUMX01000260.1 GCA_003552485.1 Candidatus Hydrogenedentota bacterium | reverse complement strand
CGCCGGCGTGAGGCTGGCCGACAAACGCCGAGCCGCTGGTGCTGTTGGGCCAAATCCGAGCGCCAGTTTCGGCGTCCAGCGCGTGAATGAACACACCCATGGAGGGCCAGATCCCGGCGGCATAGTACACCACCCCGTCCTTCAATACCGGCCCGCCTCGCGCCGGCCACGTGTCGATAAGGCGTCCGTTGCCTAGAATCGGGCGCGTAACGGGACCACCCCGATGCTTCCAGATCAACTCGCCGGTTTCCGCATCGAGGCAGTACAGGCAGCCATCGTCTGAAGCGGCATACACGCGTCCCGCGCCCGCGGCGGGCGCAAAACGGACCGGACCATCCGTATAGAACCGCCATTGCTCATCACCGGTGCGCAGATCGTACGCCGTAACGCTGTCGCGCACCATGGATGGCGCAATTAGCATTCCGCCATAAGCGATGGGCTCATATGAAACGTCGAACGCGAGCTTATCCCCGTCGTCGTCTTGTTGCAGCCAGGCCCGTTTGGGTGTGGGCAACTCGCGCACCCAATGCAGTTGCAGATCGCTGGGCAAACCGTGTGGGCTGGCGGCCGTGCGGCCCGCGTCAAACCGCCACATGGGCCAATCCGCGCCCTCCTCACCGGATTCCCCATGGGCTGTCGGCCCGGTAATCAGTAGCATGCAAGCACTGGCGATTAACGCCGTCGCCATGCCCATTCGCAAGCAATAACACCGTTTCATCACACCACCATCCTTTTGTTGGGCCTCCGGCGAAGCAATACGCAACAGGACCACACCGCCCCTGTCCCAAAGTCCAAGCAACCCATTAATCAACGCGCCATACGCGCCCGTAAAGGCTGCGGCGACAGCCCAAGCCAAGCCCGGACCGCCGCCGCACACAGCTTTCATACACGCAACCAGCAAGCTACCGGTTAATCGTACAACCCCACGCGTCCACGCGGGCAAGCTCGACTTCTTCACCAGCCAGAAGCTGCTCGAGAGCTTCCGCAACGTAGTTCTGGTCGCCCGTCTCTTGCGGAGCGTCGCGGTCATCGAACGCGCCTTGATACCGGAGAACCATCATATTGTCCGGGTCCCGGTTATCAACAATGTAAATCTCCGGCGTCCGCGTCGCCCCGACCTCATCCGCGTAGGCATGTCCCACGTCGCGCAGAATGGGGCGGTTCACCCCCGCTTCATCAGCATACTCGAGGATGCGTTCCGTGGCCATGTCATCGTGCGGATTGATCCCGTAGAACACTACATCTTCATGGTCTTCAAACGCCTCAACCATGGCGTTGTAATCGGGATCCGCGCCGACAATCCACGGACAGTGGTTGCACCGGAATTCAAGCACCACCAATTTCTCTTCCAGCTCCGAGAGGGTTACTTCTTCGTCCTCGGTCCCAACGATCGTCATCGTAAAATCGGGCATCGTTTCGCCGATCTCGACTTCGCCGAGTTCATTGGCCACAGCCCCGCAGCCGAACGTCAGCACAATGGCCAACACCGGCAGTCCAGCAACCCAGCTCCAGCAGCGCATACGCATGGCGTACTTTCTCATGGCTTCTGCCTCCTTGTTCGTTGAAAGGAACGTTTCCTTGGCGCCGCCATCGGGGACAGCCCCTGTTTCAGCTTGTCCCTCCCACAACGCATGGGCCGGCGCCTGACCGCCCGATGGTTCCAGACGCGCAATGTAAGGCTGTATCGGCATCCCTCCTTTCGTTTTCGAGCTTGGTTTCCATTAGAGGGACACTCAGAATAACAGGATTCCGCATTCCGTAACAACGTCCAAGCCAGGACACCTTAGGCGCTGGGCGGGCTTGCTGTTCACCGGTGTTTTAGGTCCTTGAGATACCGGTCGGTTTCCCGTTCGGCCACGCGCTCGCGCAGGGTTTCCCGCTTGTCACCCTTGTGTTTGCCGCGGCAGAGTCCGAGTTCCACCTTCGCCTTGCCATTCTTGAAGTACATGCGTAAGGGGACAAGGGTCAGCCCCTTTTCAGCGGTTTGTGAACCGAGCCGCACGATCTCGGACTTGTGCATAAGCAGTTTGCGCGCCCGGTCCGGATCGTGATTATAGATGTTGCCCTGTTCGTAGGGGCTGATGCGCACGCCGCGCAGAAATAGCTCGCCGCTCCGCACTTCAGCGTAGCTATCGGTGAATGAGGCTTTTCCATTGCGGAGCGACTTGACTTCGGTGCCATGCAACACGATGCCCGCCTCGAATCTCTCGATAATGTGAAATTCGTGGCGGGCTTTTCGGTTGGTGGCGATGAGTTTCTCGCCGGAACCCATCGAATCCGTCCTATTCGGTGTGGCGGCGCGGCCCCCAGTAAGGCCCTTCCGCCACCCGATTGCCCAGGTTCGGCACGCGCCGCTCTTCGCCTGTGTCCAATGTAACGGTCCACAACTGGGAACTTCCGCCGCGATCGGAGGCGAAAACAATGTGTCGCGAATCCGGCGACCAACTCGGCGATTCGTTCATTCCCCGGCCGGTGCGGGTCACTTGCCGGGTATTGCCGTTCTCAATGTCTAGAACATGAAGCTGATATCCTTCGCCACGGCGGGCGACGGTAAAGGCGAGTTTTCGGCCATTAGGCGACCAGGAGGGGTCATAGGCGCTTCCATTGGCGAACGATACGCGACGCGCGTCCGAGCCGTCGGGATTCATGACAAAAACCTGCGGACTGCCATGACGCTCGCTAACGAAGGCGATTTGTTCCCCACTGGGATGCCAGGCAGGCGAAGTGTCCAGCACGCGTTCATGCGTAATCTGGCGCCTGTCCGTGCCGTCGGCATTAATCGTATAGATGTTCGCATAGCCCTCAATTCCCAGCACGATTGCAAGCCGTTCGCCGCCGGGCGCCCATGAGGGCGCGGCGTTCAACCCCACCTGCCGCGAAAGCGGGGCCGATTCGCCGCTGTCTAGGTCCAATATGTACAAATGCTGGTATCGGTCCTTATAGGAAACATAGGCGATACGGCGGCCATTCGGGGACATCTTGGGCCGAATGCTTATCGAGTTATGTTCGGTTACGCGCCGAACATTGTGCCCGTCGTAGTCCGCCATATAGATTTCTTTATTGTCGCCGTCAAACACAGTGAAAGCCATCTGCGACGTCGCCACGCCCAGTTCGCCGGTGAGATACAAGACGATCTCGTCGGCAAAGCGGTGCGCTAACTGACGGGCCCAGTCCCGCGAGTCCACGCTGAGGCGCTTCCCGACGACCTGAATCCCATCATACACATCGAACAACCGGCACTCCGCCGCAAGCTCGCCTCCGCTCTCGACGAGACGCGCATAGACCAGATACTCGGCGGGCGTGCGACGCCAGGACTCGAAATTGATTTGGGTGGCGTCGCTGGTGAATCCGTCAAAACCCGATGGGAAATCGGATTCCGGCAACACATCAAAGTATCCCGAAAACTCGAGGTCATACCGCATAGCTTCGGTGAGTTCGCGCCCCAAGTCCTCCAAACCGCTTGCCGAAACGTATTCCGGCACGGCTACAGGAATTCTTTGATCTGTGGCGCGGCCTGCTTCCAGACGTACGGGCCCCTGCGCGGCGGCGACGCTGGCCGCGACGGCAAGCACTGTCATGATGGCGATACGATACACGTTCATACTCTCTTCTAGCGCTCCAGGTTAAAGACGAAAATGACTTGCTGTTCGGGGTCGCGGAAATCGGCTGGCAACGGGGGGAATGGCGCAGCATGCCGAATGGCGTTCACGCCCGATTCAGCCAAAGCTTGGTCTCCGCTGTACTGCATAATCTGCGGCTCGGCCAAAAGGTTTCCCTGTCGGTCCACCCAAAACGAAATGACAGCCTGATTGCCCTCAGGATCCAACCGGATGCCCCCTGGAATCTGCCAGAACCGGTTCACCCGCCGCTGCACCTGCCGTCCCCAATAGTTTAGCACACTGGGGAGGGGCTGCTGCATCGTTACCCCGGTCTCTTCGGGAGTATCGAATTCCTGGGGGTGGAGTTCCGGTTCTGGTTCGGGCTCGGGTTCTGGCTCAGGTTCCGGTTCTGGCTCTGGTTCCGGTTCGGGCTCAGGCT
>PUMX01000305.1 GCA_003552485.1 Candidatus Hydrogenedentota bacterium | reverse complement strand
GATCGGCACATCACCGACCATGGCCACTGGACCGGTGATCTCCTCCAGCTCAGAAGGAACCCCTCTCGGCGCCGACATAAACAGTTCGGCGAAAACAAAGGGAAAGATGATTAGGATCAGAGTGGTCCAGAAAATAATCCGGCGATTCCGCCGTAACCAATCTTGGAACATGGGGTCGCAGTTTCCTTCGTGGGGTTACACTTTGATTCGCAATCCGGAACGCTTGCGGGGACAGCCTACCAACCCAAGTTGCAGCCGCTCGCACGCGGTATCACGAATTCGAATAGCCACTGCCGCCAAACGTGGGCGCAAGCACACTATGGGAAGCTATCATATCGGCTTAGACGCCTGCAAGACACGAACACCCAACAAGAACTGCCGCTGATTCAGCGCTCCGGTTCTCCAGGCGGTGTCGGCGGGTCGTCACTCTCCTTGTTGCCGGATAGGTCGAACATCGGTTGTCCGCCAGGATACGTACGGAAGGTCGATTGCTGAATGGCCTCGCGCAGTTTCGCGTTAACGGACGCGATGCGGTTAACCGCCTCTTTGATTTGGTTCAGCGCATTGTGTACTTCATCGGGCAGTTCGCTCCTCGTGCTGGCGAGTTCCGCAGCGCTCAGGATAGTCTGCAACGGATTATTCACTTCATGGTTAAAGGACACGGCCATCGCCACCGCCGTACGCAGCTGTTCGTTGTGGACGCTTTCATAGTACGAGCGGACAATTCGAAGCGCCACCGCGGCCACGTTGGCCATGTCGCGCAGTACTCGCCGATCGCCTTCGGAAAAAGGCCGCACCTGCCGGTTGAACACCAATAATGCTCCCATTAGCGCGTCCTGGCTACGCAGTGGCGCAGCGGCAACATTCCAGTTTCCGTAGGCATTCATGAAAGCAATGGCGTCCGGGGGAAGCTCCGTCGCTTCGTTAGCCACCCGGGAATCGGTGCTGTCCAGGCACCACTCGAGTAGTTCGGGAAAACCGCGCTCGTCAGGGGCGGGCACACAAGAAGGTTCGAATCCATGGTGCGCCTTAACTTCGAATACTCCCTCCTCCTCACGACGGACAAGCACGAGGCTCTGCTTCGCCGTCATCACCACCGCCAACCAACGCGCAAGGCGTTGAAACATGCTTGTTTCGTCGAGATTGGACAACAGATCCTTTAAGACGTGTTGCGTGGCATCGATCTCGGCGGCCCGCCGTTCAGCCTTAAACTGCGCCTCCCGTTCTTCGGTGACATCCACCGCCACCCATACACCGAGGCTGTACTCTTCAACCGCGAATATGTTGTAGATGAGCGTGCGCAACACGCCATCAACTGATTCGACCACATGTTCGCGGCCGTCCACGCTCCGTCCCTGCCACAACACGGAAATCCATTGCTGGACAGCGTTGGGATCCTCGGAGGGCAACAGGACAGCAGGCACAGGTTTACCCAACACCTCGTTCGCCGTCAGGCCAGTGAGGCTTTGCAATGCTTGATTCCACAGCCACACGCGACCTTCTTGATCAAATCCGGCCATCGGAATCGGCGCGCGCGTGACCAACGCGCGAAACCGCGAATCCGAACGTTCCCGGCGGCCTCGTTCACGCTCGGCGAGCAAGAAGGCGCCCAAGTTGTATCCGACCGTCTCAAAGAAATGCTGGTCGTTTTCGTTAAATGGTTCTCCGTCGGCTCTGTTGTTCACGTTGAGAACGCCAAACACTTCAGAGCTATGTTTGATAGGCACACTGACAACAGAAGCGGTCGTGTAGCGGTTTGTATACTCAGAAGGCTGGAAATCTTCCGACTTGGACAAGTCGCGAATTAACAAGGGTTCGCCCCGGTCATGAACCCAACGGCTGATGGGGCCCGCCATCTGTTGCGCGTTGGCTACTTCCATGGGTAACCCCGCCGCCGCCCGTACACGAAGCTCACCCGCAGTGTTAAGCCGTACGATGGAAACCACTTCTACCGCGGCCTGGTCCTGAATCAGATTCACGGTGCGTTCACAAATCTGTTGCTCGCCATCAGCCGTGGCCGCCGTATACGCGAGTTCATGCAGCAGGCTCAGTTGCTGAGCCCGGTCCAAGGCATCGCGGCGTTCAGCTTCCGAATGCAGGCTGGCCTCGCCAAGCGCTATGTTGGCTCGCTGCAATAGCCGCACCACGTCGCCCTCATCGGGCTGAGGAGCGCCGATATGCCGGGTCAGGCGCGCCACATCGCCGGGAATCTCCATACAGGCGTCAAGAAACCGGTCTCGGGAAAGGCCCAACGCTTCTTCGGCCCACACCATCACCCTTTCCGTATCAGGTGCGACACGCAGGTCAACGTCATAGTAATTGGCTGTCCATTTGTTGCCCTGAGCCACAAGCTGCGTGACGAGGCTGGCGTTTTCCAAGGGTCCATGATGCAGTTCCATGGCTTCGACGCATTCCTTGGGCAACAGCCATTCGCGGGCGAACCAGCCCGCCAGTTGCGTATGGTCGAGACCAAAAAGCATCCGCTCTTCATCGAGCCCGGCTGGTCCGCTACACGCGGTGCGCCGCTCCATCAATCCGGGCTTAGCCGTCATAAACAACAGCTTCCCCAAATCGTGTAACAAACCCGCGGCGAACAACGCATCTGCATCTTCGACCTGAGCCATTGCGCCCACGCGCGCGGAGAAGGACGCACATGCCACGGAGTGCCGCAGCAACCCGGGCAAGCCCTGCAACACTTCGAGAACCGCAGCGCTCAACACGGTGTTTCGTGTAAGGTTCGTGCCGAGGCGCACCAAGGCTCCTCGCAGCCCTGTTATGGGTTCACGGCCTCTGAACAAAGGCGAGTTGGCGATCTTCAGCACTTTCGCCGCAAACGCCGGCTCCCCTTGCAGCACTTCAAGATAGACATCGAAGGCGTCGTTGGCGTCCGGGGCCACCCGCAGGACACGCGAGAAACTCTCGGGAAGGCCTGGAAAGTCACTTCGCAAGTTCAGGGATTCGATGGCGGCCCCTATGCTGTCTCGTGGCGTGTTTTTGGATTCCATCACCCACCGTTTAGTTCCGCGCGGTCCAATGTGACGCTTTCCCGGGCCCCGTGACGCGCGATTCGTCACCCGACCCTCACAATAATCTGGTGAAGCCCCCGCCTGCATTGGCAAAAAACAGACTGGTTTCCGAGACGCCATGTCCTACAATCCGGCGCCACGCATCCACACCCCACAGTCATCCCGTTGTGTGGCCATCGGCGCGACGCTGGTCAAATCGCGTTGCGCGCAAAACGCTACATCGGCCTCCAGCCCGGCGTCACGCAACTTGGCGGCATGCGGCGCCTCTTCGAAGATAGCCGGAATCCCCTCAGTCTCGATACGCCGCCGCCAGTATCCGCACGCTTCCTCGCCGATGCTTATGGTCCAGCCGGCCGAATACGCAATCCATGCCGCGGCGCACCAGTCCTCGTCGGCTGGAAACTCGGGATCATGCGCTAAGCCCGCGGGGATAAGCACTGTATCGCGGTCCATTTCCTCGGCCCACCGCGCCACAGCGGTGGCGTTGACGGTCGTGCCCATCGCAATGCCCGGAGCGCCCCAGCAAGCGACTACCCGTGCCGCGCCGGTAGTCGTGGTAAAAACCACGGTTCGCCCTTCAACGCCATCAAGCTCGCGCGGACTGTTCCCGCCGTCGAAGCCTGCGGGCGGCAATCCTTCTCGTTCGCCGAACAACAGCCTATCCTTGCAGGCCTCCTTGGCCCGCCGCGCGTCGTCAACTTCCCCTACTACCAGTAATGCCGTCGCGCCAGCCTCAAAAGCCATCGCCGCCGTAGCGCTGGCGCGCAAGGCGTCCACCACGATGGCCGCCGCCTGATTCTCGACGGCAAAAACGCAACCGGCTTCCCCCGCAATCATGTGGCGCCTCATGGGAGCGCCGCACCGGCGCCGGAGGACGACAGAATGTGTTCGACAACGGTCCGGCCGTGTTCGCGGCTGTTTTCAATAAAAACCACGTTCGAGTCGACCCCAGCGATCAACGTTCCCACAACATACAGGCCGGGCACGGTTGACTCGAGCGACGCGCTCAAAACCGGCTTGCCCGTCTC
>PUMX01000006.1 GCA_003552485.1 Candidatus Hydrogenedentota bacterium | reverse complement strand
GTGGCGGCGCGGTCGAGCACCGCTTCACGCAAGTTGTCATTTATGACGCAGAGGTCGGCGGCGAGCAGATAGACCGTGGTGTCGCCATCGTCAAGATACAGACAGCGAACCCAGACGGGATCGTTGAACGCCACGGCGCCCCGGCCCATGCGTTCGCCGTATCCGTTCAACGGCGCGCCGAGCGGCGGCGTAATGTCTACTTTTGCTGCGCCTGCCTGAAAGGCCTCGGCGCACAAGCTGGTACAGACAAGGATAAGACAAGCCCAGGGAATTCGTTTCATTACTCTTACGCGCCCGTAAACTCAGGTTGCCGTTTCTCAAAAAATGCCGCGACGCCTTCTTTGGCGTCGAAGGTCTTCGCCACTTCGGCGAACGCCTCCGCCTCGAATGCTTCCCCTTGCTGAGGATTGAGGCTGCGTTGCCGCAGAGCGCGCAACGCGACCCGGATCGCAACAGGGGGAAGGCTTGCCAACTTTTGACCCAGTTCGGCGGCCTTGTCCCGCAGGGATCCGGGTTCTACCAGGCGGGAAACCAGGCCTGCGGCATGGGCTTCCTGGGCGCCTATGGTGCGGCCTGTAAGAATCCAATCAAGGGCGCGGCCGTCGCCAATGATACGGGGCAGGCGGTGAATGCCGCCCCATCCGGGCACGAGGCCCAGCCTAATCTCGGGCTGACAAAAGGTGGCTTTCGTACTGGCAAGGCGGAGATGACATGCGAGCGCGAGTTCGCACCCGCCGCCCGCTGCGACGCCGTTGATTACGGCGATAACCGGCTTGCCGCATTCTTCGATGCTCTTCATAGCGTGGAGACCGATGGACAGAAGCCCACCCGATTGCGTAGGCGACACCAACTCATCGCGCAGCGCAGGCAAGTGCGCGCCTGCGCTGAAGAAACGTCGTCCGCCGCCTGTGATGGCGATCGTCCGCACCCCTGTGTCGGCGTCGTAGCGCTCGACAGCTTCGCAAATGCCGGTCAACACCTCAGCGCTCAACGTGTTGGCGGGCGGGTGGTTGATCGTGATCCATCCGAGTGCGCCTTCGGTGGCGCATTCAACCACATGATTCGTCATGCCCTTGGCCTCCTTACCACGATCCGATACGATTGCAGAGTGTAGCATAGCGTATCTCGCCATTCCCATAGTAGTGCTAAGCCGGCGCGCGGCGAAGCGGCGCGGACCTCCGTGATCGATTGCGATCGGACCAGCGCACGAGTGCCGTTTCCGCCCGTTGGAGAATTTTGCGTGATCTTCGTGAACCATTGGGGTACAATCTCGCTCAGCGACGGCAAGGAAACGCGCTCGCTGCCAGATTTCCGTCATTGTGTCAAGGGGCAGTGCGGGGGCGACGGTCGCAATCGTTGCGTGACTCGGGATTGTGCTTAGGGCGCACCTAAAAAATAACATCGTGATTGGCATGAAGCTTGTTTCGACAGTTGCTGTGGTTCCACGGTGGCGCCCAACGCGCGCTTATAGGCTTGGTGGCCTTGCGGCAAAACGGAATGGAACGTTTAGGAAGGCGCTGTCGAGTCGAGAGAATGCGAACATTGAGGTGGTTGTAAGTCGTTTTTCTAAGTCAGAATAGTATGCAAACTGTTTTGGTGTCCATGAAATTGTGGGTCGGCGTGGCGTCGGCGTTTTCGGATGCTTGTTGAGCGCCTGGCGCAGTGGCAGTGTGCCCAAAACCCCTGTAGTTTTTGGGTTTCGCTGCCGATAAGAGGGAAGACTTGGTTGAACGCCCGGCGTTGCAGAGGCGTTACTCGGGAACCGAGAAGGCGAAAAGTGTTGACAGAGTAGCGAATTTTCGGTACTCTTGGTGTTAGAGGTAAGCACAAGCTCGGCGTGGGGGCGCTGTTGCCTATTGTGCATGACCGCCGGGACCGCGCAAGGCGGGATCCAGCGAGCAGGAGGGAGGTGGGGAAGCGTGCTCTTCTCTAAACCCAACAATGCGGTTGGCGTAGACATTGGAACGAGCTCCGTCAAGGCCGTGCAGATGTCGCGAAATGGTGGCCGCCTTCGCATTGACCATGTCGGCTATGGGCCGGTCGACCGTAGCCAGTTCAATGTTGACCCGATAAACGCCCAGGCCAGCGCCTTAAGCGCCGCGTTGCGCCATATTCCACTCAAACAAAGCTTGGTGGTGGGCGACCTGCCTGGTCAAACCGTGGTCATCCGGTATCCGCGTATTCCCGAGATGCCGGCGGACCGTCTTGCCGAAGCTGTTGAGACGGAAGCGGGGCAGAATATCCCCTACGATCTCAACGAAGTCTACCTTGACTATACGCCCCTCTATACCGTGACCGAAGGAGAACGCAGGCTTCTCAAGGTGCTGCTGGTTGCGGCCAAGCATGACGTGATCGAATCGCGTGCGCAGATAGCGGACTTGGCCAATGTGCAGTACAGCGTGCTTGACGTGGATTCCTTGGCGCTTGCGGACGCAGCGGAATGTCTTGGTTTATTGCACGAAAACGAAGAGGAATCCGTGGCGCTGGTCAATCTTGGCGCGAACGCGACCAGTATCCATTTCGTGAAGAATTGTGTTTCCAACTTCATTCGTGACGTCAACTGGGGGTGCAAGGAGCTTGTTCAGGCAATCGCGCGCAGCCGCCGGTGTGAGCTTGTGGAGGCTGAGCGGATGCTGTTGGAGGCGGCGACGGAGCCGGAATTCGTGGCGGCGGGGGCGGAAACCGCCGAGACGCCGGAATCGGTAAGCGAAGGGACCGGGGCGCCGGAAGGGGCCTCGCTGCTTGATCCCCTGGATGACGAGTTAGAGGGGTTGGGAGAGCTTGACGAAAGGGGAGCGGCAGGCGAGAAGAAGGAAGAGAAGCCTATCGCGGAGCTGCTGACGCAACCGATGCACCGGCTGGTTTCCGAGATTCGCCGGTCGTTCGATTATTATGAACAACAACTGTACGAACACCCCGTGAGCCGTATCATTCTTAGTGGGGGGGTCGCCCATTTGCCTGTGTTGCGCGATACGCTTGCCGAGGATTTGGGGGTCGAGCAAGTCGAGGTGGCCGATCCCGCCAGTGGCGAGTTGGCGTTAAGCAACAGTTCTTCAATCAACCTATTGCGGGAGCATCCCGCCCAGTTCATGGTGGCGGTGGGGTTGGCTGCCCGTGGAGTGGCCGCACTATGATTGACATCAATCTACTTCCCGAGCATCTCCGGCCGATAAAGCGTTCGCCTTTGCCGCATATCATCAGCATTGCCTTGCTTGTTGGAGTTTTGGTGGTTCTCGCTTCGGATTACCTGAACTCGATGCGCGAGATCGCCGCGTCTGAAGACGAACTTGCCACCCTGCAAACCGAGTTGGATACGTTGATGGTTTACGTGGAAGAGGCCGAACAGCTGGCGGAGCAAAAGGGGCTGTTGGCCGACAAGATTGAGGCCATTGACGACATTGTCAGCGACCGCATTATTTGGTCGCGACAACTGTGGAATCTAAGCCGCCTGGCGCCGCCGAATTTCTGGTACAGCGGTATTCGAGTGGTGGATAGGCAGTTTCGGGAACGCCGGACCGACTGGGATCGCGATCGCGAGGAGTATGTGACGCAGGACACAACGGTTCGTCGGCCGGTTCTCGAGGTTTCTGGCTATGTGGCGCCTGAGAGAGGCGGCGCGGACGTCAGCCCGCTCATGCAGGCCGCCGAGCAGGACCCGGAATTCTCGGCCATGTTTCAACTCGAACCGCCGACGTTCCGTGATACGGAGTTCGAGGGATATGCCGTAAGGAGTTTTACCCTCGAGTTCATTATAGAACCGGGAGCGAGCCATGATTGATATGTTGAAAGGCAGCGTGACGCCTAAGGATTGGGCGTTCGTCGGCGTGGTGGTCTGTTTGGCTTTGGCGTTGGCGGCGGCGTATGTGCTCTTTGTAAGTAATGAGCATCAGCGCCGTTTGGATGAGATCGCCGCCGAACGGGAAGCTGTCGAGGCGGAGCTCGCCGTGGCGCGGGACGCGCGGGACAATATCGAAGAATTGCGCGAGGAGACGGAGCAGGTTTTGAGCCTGGTCGATGATTTTGAGCGGCGGTTGCCTGGGCGCCGGGAGATTCCGCAGCTTCTCGAGG
>PUMX01000020.1 GCA_003552485.1 Candidatus Hydrogenedentota bacterium | reverse complement strand
CTCGTGGAAGACCTCGGCTTGCATACCGTGTGCCAGAGCGCCAACTGTCCGAACATCGGAGACTGCTGGCGCCGGCGCACCGCCACCATGATGGTGTTGGGGAACACATGCACGCGGAGTTGCCGGTATTGCTCAGTGCCAGCGGGCCGCCCCGAGCCGCCTGATCCCGCCGAACCGGCCAACGTGGCGGAAGCCGTCCGGCGCATGGGCCTAAAGCATGCTGTAATTACATCGGTAACACGCGATGATCTGCCCGACGGCGGGGCCAGTCATATCGCGGAAACCGTGGAGGCTATCCGCGCCGTCAATTCGGATACAACCATCGAGTTGCTTGTGCCGGATTTTCAAGGCAAAGTAGTCCAGATTGACGCCGTGCTTGAGGCGGAAGCCGACGTGTTCGGGCACAACATCGAGACAGTCGAGCGCCTTTATCCGGTCATCCGCAGCAAGCGCTACGACTACCGTATGGCGCTGGGGGTCTTGCGTCACGCCGCCAACCACCGCTCATCCGCGATTGTAAAGTCCGCCCTAATGGTTGGCCACGGAGAGACGTTGGAAGAAGTACAAGCGACATTGGGTGATTTGCTTGAGGCGGGCTGCGAAGCGGTGGCTATCGGCCAATACTTGCAACCTACCCCCAAGCAAAGTAAGGTACACTCCTTTATTCATCCGGAAACATTCGCGATGTACGAAAAAATGGCCTACGAGATGGGATTCGCCTTCGCCGTGGCCGGCCCATTCGTGCGCAGCTCCTACCGTTCCGAAGAGCTGATGGAGGCGCCGGTCGCCCGCGAGCGTATAACGAAGCGGAGGACTGCTCTGTGAAGCACGAAGTCAAGCTGCCGGAACTGGGCGATGACGCCAACGACACTGCAACGGTGTCGGTTTGGCTGGTCGCGGAAGACACAATGGTCAGCAAAGAGGATGAATTGCTTGAGTTGACCACGGACAAGGCGGCGTTTAGTGTGCCAAGCCCGCATTCCGGTCGTGTAGTCGACCTTCTTGTCGAAGAGGGTGATGAAGTGAAGGCGGGCGACGTGATTTGCGTTATCGAGAGCTGAGAGTTGCTCCCGTAGCGCCTCACCTAACAGAGGAAACACTACCTCGTTCACCCGGCGCCCCATCGGCCCGGTATCTTGGCAAACAGTGAGCATGAAGGAGGATTATGTCTTTCGGTGTGGGAATAGTTGGGGCAGGCGTCGTCGGCGGCGGCGTTATCCAAACGCTCCAGCAGAATGCGCGCGCCATCCACGCCCGCACGGGCGTACCGGTGGAACTGGTCCATGTAGCTGACACGAATCCAGCTGCGTTCAAGGATTTCGATTTGGCCGGCGTTACGATATCTGAGGACGCGGCAACGCTGATTCAGGACAGCAACGTGAACGTCGTATGTGAGCTTATCGGCGGTATAGAACCCGCCAAACGCTTGACCTTGGATGCGTTAAACGCAGGAAAGAGCGTGGTCACCGCCAACAAGATGCTTCTAGCCCATCACGGCCCCGAGCTTTGCGCCGCCGCAGTCAAAGCGGGCGTGGATTTGCGCTATGAGGCCGCTGTGGGCGGCGGCATTCCAATTATTAAGGCGCTCAGAGAAGGCTTGGCCGCAGGCGATATCCATCTGGTCTGTGGCATTCTCAATGGCACGTGCAACTATATTCTCACCCGAATGACCTATGAAGGCCTTGAGTTCGACGCTGTACTCAAGCAAGCCCAGGCGCTGGGATTCGCGGAAACCCCGCCGGATCTCGACGTGAATGGCGATGACGCCGCGCACAAATGCCAGATCATCGCCTCGCTGAGTTGCGCAAGCCAAGTCGACCTCGAAGACATACCGGTTCAGGGGATCACGCATATCACACACAGCGATGTCGCTTACGCCCGCGAGATGGGCTACGTCATCAAACTGCTGGCGATTGTGCGTAACATCAATGGAGAGATCGAAGCGCGGGTGCATCCCACCCTGCTGCGCGAGGATCACCTGCTCGCCTCGGTGCGGAACGAATACAATGCGGTATACGTGGAGGCGGATATCACAGGACCGACGCTTTACTATGGTAAAGGCGCCGGACGCATGCCGACCGCAAGCGCAGTGGTGGCGGATATCATCGACATCGGCCGCCGCGGAACCGGCGAGGCCTCGCCGCCGTTCGTGTATGGGCCACGTCGTCCCGTTCGGGACTCCGGCCGCCTGGAGGGACGCTATTACCTGCGTCTGACCACACGCGATCAGCCGGGAGTACTCGGGCAGGCGTGCACTATACTGGGCAATCACGGCGTGAGCATTGCCTCCTGCATTCAGCATGAAGGACACAGTAATGACGCTGTCCACGTGGTGATGATGACGCATGACACCTGCGAATCGGATCTCCGGGCAGCTTTAAGAGAAATAGATCAATGTGCGTTTATGGTTCAGCCAACCAGCCTACTCTGGGTGTTGAATCACTGAATCTGAAAGGATAGACCATGCACCATCGTGGCGTGGTGGAACGCTACCGCAAGTATATGCCGGTAAATGACGCAGCTTCTATAGTAAGCCTGTGCGAGGGCTCCACCCCCCTCATCCAGGCCAATAACTTGGCCCAACACATACACCCCAATGTTGAGGTCTATCTTAAGTACGAAGGATTGAACCCGACGGGATCGTTCAAGGATCGCGGGATGACCATGGCCGTCACCAAAGCGCTGGAGGAAGGCTTCAAGGCGGTCATCTGCGCGTCCACGGGCAACACCTCCGCCTCCGCCGCTGCGTACGCGGCCCGCGCCAATATCACATGCGCCGTACTGATTCCCGAAGGCAAAATCGCCATGGGGAAACTGTCGCAAGCGATGATTCACGGCGCCAAGGTAGTCCAGATCCGCGGCAACTTTGACGAGGCGCTCAAACTCGTGCGGTGGGTCACGGAACGCAACCCTATCGCCATGGTCAACAGCGTGAATCCGTACCGGATTGAGGGCCAGAAGAGCGCCGCATTCGAGATCGTCGATGACTTTGAGGGGTTTGCCCCCGATTGTCATATTCTGCCGGTGGGCAATGCGGGCAACATTACAGCCTATTGGAAAGGATACAAGGAGTATCATCAAGCAGGCGTGGCGCGGAACCTGCCCCGCATGCTCGGATTCCAAGCGGCGGGCGCCGCGCCTATTGTGCTGGGGCATCCCGTCGAGCAGCCCGACACCTTTGCGACCGCCATCCGGATCGGGAATCCGGCGAGCTGGAAGACGGCTGAAGCAGCGCGGGACGAATCGCAGGGACACATCGATATGGTGACTGATGAGGAGATTCGCGGCGCTTACAAGTTGCTCGCCTCCACCGAGGGCATATTTGCGGAGCCGGCGAGCTGCGCGAGCGTGGCCGGCCTACGCAAGCTAAGCGACGCCGGCTACTTCGACGCCCTGCAACCGTTTGACGGAAACAAGCTTAGAGTCGTCTGCACATTGACCGGCCACGGTCTTAAGGATCCCGACAGCGCGATCAAGAGCGCCGAACAGCCGCAAACCGTCAACGCCAAGGAGGAGGAAATACTCTCCGCCATCGGCATGGATCAACCCACAACCGTCGAGGTCTAATGCTATGTCTTATGGTCTGATCTTTGATGTCGATGGGGTACTGGCGGATACCGAGACGCTGGTGGCCTTGGCGACAATCGATATGTTTCGAGAGCTATACGATATTCAGCCCGGGGTGGAGGATTTCCGCCCGTTCATTGGAACCGGGCCCCACCGCTACGTCGAAGGCGTCGCCGAACAGTATGGCGTTTCTATCGACCTCGAAGAGGCCGTTGCCGCGCGTCAGGATAATTTCGTAAGACGTCTGGCGGCCGATGAATACATTGGCTTCCCCGGCGCCGCGGCGTTAATCGAGGCGGCGGCTGCGAGTCCTCAATGGAAACTCGCCATTGCAACCTCAAGCGCGCGATCGAAGGCCGAGACTTCCCTGCGCGCCGCACAAGTCCCCGTCGAATGCTTTGACGCCTTCATTTCTGGTGATATGGTCGTCAATCGCAAGCCGCACCCGGATATCTACTTGTTGGCCGCCGAGCATCTGGGATTGCCCCCCGTCCGTTGCGCCGGCGTCGAAGACGCGGTCAGCGGCGTTGAAGCCGTGCTTGCCGCGGGCATGGTGGCCTTGGCGGTAACGAATAGCTTCCCCCCGTCACAATTGGCGAAGGCGCATCGCGTGGTAAGCTCGCTTGAAGAAATGACCCTAGTGCAGATCAAGGACCTCATCGAACACAATTTGGCGACAAGCCGATCCGCCTCCGAGCTATGAAGAGTACTGCTGGCAGCCGCCTTGAAGACTCCATCGAAGTTGTGCGGTATCCAGGCCTCAGCCCGTACCGCGATCTTTACGTCGACCAGATAGACCGCCGTGATGCGGTAGCCGCTGGCGCAGCCTCGCCAGCCCTGTTTATCGTCGAACACGAACCCGTCATCACCTTGGGCCGGGAGGCAAACGCCGACAACCTGCTCCGGGCGCGAGACGAGTACGTCAATCTCGGAATCGATCTCGTCGAGGCGGATCGCGGCGGCGACGTCACCTACCACGGGCCTGGCCAACTCGTGGTCTACCCGATTCTTCCCCTGGAACGCATGGGTATTCGCGTGCGCGCCTACTTGCGCACTCTGGAACAGATCATCATCAATACCCTGGCGGATTTCCAAATTGAGGCATGGCGCGAGGAAGGGTTAACCGGCGTATGGACGGATACAGGGAAAATCGCCGCGATCGGAATCGGGCTACGCAAGCACGTGAGCTACCATGGGGCCGCGCTGAATGTGGCCCCCAACCTCGAACATTTCCGCCTCATTGTCCCCTGCGGCATCCAGAATAAGCCAGTCACCTCGATGGAAGCCGTCCTAGAGGACGCCCCCACGCTCGACCGTGTCGCCGCAACGGTCGAAGCGGAATTCACCTCTGCGTTTGCGCTCACGCCGGTTCGGCGGACTCCCCTTCGCCCTCGCAACCCCTAGCAACAACCGAACGCCCGGAACAAGCCGCCCCTGTATCTCGAATACCATTATGCACAACACACAATGACACTAAAGTCCCGCTGTGTTAAAGGATTGCATGTGCGCTGGACAGTTCACTATAAAAGTAATACCCCATACTAGCTTTACCCAATGTAAACCATTGCTGTTAAAGGCTTTACGTACAGTGTACAGCGCCTTTGGGAGCAGATCTCAACGAATTGGATCCGTCACTTCGTTGAGAGAACCTCGTATCTCAAGGTTGAAAGGCGCAAATATTTACCGATTTACACGCTTTATAAACTTCGCTCATTTGCGATAAGCATCAAACCGATGGTATACTCTTACAGCAGTTGATGCGGAGGTTTTTTTCTCAGAAAGGGACAACCGCATTGCTGCTACCTGAGGCGGGCGCCGTGTGACCCCGACACGCGGTGTCCGCTTTTTTCTTTCTTTTCCCTTGCTGTATCCCGGCGCCGCCAACCCGGTTGGAAGTCATTCACAAACTTCAGTCGAAGGTCAGCGCAGGATTGATTCCTTTGAGATCAGCTTCGGAGTAGCCCGCCTGACGCAGAGGCGCAACGATGTCTTCTCGAAGATCCGGCACGTAGTAGTCTAGAACCGCGCCTCGGCCTTCGATGGCGAAATGGGTCACGCGGCCGGGCACGAGAACACATTCGCCGGCGGCAAGCTGAGTCTGCTCGGCCCCAGCTTCCACGCGGATTTCACCCTCCTTCACTAGTAAGATGTGAAACGAATCGCCGCGCGTATCCCGCCTCCATCGGCCGTCCACCCTGATGGCTTCGGCGGCGAAATACGCACAGGCGGCCAAGAGGGTACGAGGCGCGTCCCCGCCAATGGTAAGCGGCGCTGTCTTGCCGCGGTGCTCGGAACCGAAATGGATGGCCTCGCGCGCCTTGTACAGGTGCAGGGTTCGCGGCGGTCCGTCAGCTTGCACGCGGCCCCAATCATAGAGCCGATAGGTAAGGTCGCTGTTCTGCTGTATCTCGGCTAACACAATACCGGCGCCAATCGCATGCACTGTGCCTGCGGGCACAAACACGGAGTCGCCGGATTCGACAGGATGGCGGCGCATCTTGTCTTCCAGCGCTTTCCCGTCACTGACCAAGGGCTCGAAGTCCGTTGCGCCTACGTTGGGATCCAGCCCAACAATGAGTTCGCTGCCGGGATCAGCTTGCAGAACATGCCACATCTCTGTCTTGCCGACGTCCGGCTCGTCAAGCCGCGTGGCGCAGTCGTCATCTGGATGCACTTGAACGGACAAGACATCCTGGGCGTCGAGCAGCTTCAGCAGCAAGGGGAAGCGGCCGTGTACGGTCAGCTTGGCTCGCGCCCCCAGCACGCTGGCGGCATCCTCTTCGAGCAGTTCGCGCAGGGTCCGCCCCGCGCACGGACCGCCGCTGACCCGGCTCTCGCACTCGCGGTGATCCGCCACCAGCCACGCTTCGCCAATGCTCGCATTCTCCGGCGCCGGTTTGCCGTACAGGCGGCGCAGCTTATCGCCGCCCCAGATTCTCTCGAAGTAGCGCTCCTCGAAACACAGGAGATCAGCACACGAATTCGTCATACTTCCACCTCTTTCGAATAGTCTTCATCGACGGGCCGGTACACCGCGACGCCATCACGATGCTCCACGACGGCAAGTCCATTCGTTTCCAGCAACTCGAGATGCCCCATCGCCACGGACAACCCGAGATACAAGTGCTGCGGGGCCAAGCCCGGGAAAAGGCGCTGAGCAACTTCGTAGGCCGAAAGGGGCGCTTCCCGCAGATAACTCAGAACCTTGGCGCTGCGTTGTTCGTGCCGTTCGAGCAGGCTATCGACGATGCCTCGGTAATCCCGAAACGGCTCGCCATGACCGGGAAAACACCATCCCAGCTCGAGCTCCCGAGTCCGTTTCAGGGACTGCTGCAGCTCGACCAGGCTCTTGGGACGCGGACGCCCCGGGGGAGGACGCCTGATCAGCGGATTGGGGCTCATCCGCTCAAGGATATGATCGCCGGTAAACGCATAACCGCCCGCTGCATTCACGAACAAAACGTCCGACGGCGAGTGGCCTGGCGCATGATAGGCATGGTATCCCAACACCTCTTCCCCATCGTCAACGTCGTGCCCAATCACCGCCTGAGCCCCATAATGGCGGTAACTCGCGCTCTCGGCCGTGACGGTGTCTATGACGTTGGCGGGAACGCCCGCCTCCGCCATGACCGCAGCATAGAAAGCGCGAGCGCTCTGGGAGTCCTCGTCGTATTCGCGGGAGCGTTTCACCGCTACGGGATGCGCGTAGACCTCCGCGCCGCTTTCCTCAATCAGCCGGCCCAGCAGGCCCATGTGGTCCAGATGACCGTGGGTGATAAGGATGTGGCGGATGTCCGCAATCGCACAGCCGGCGTCCCCGAGGCCACGCGCCAGCGCGTCGTAGGCCTCCTTCGTATTGGGGCCTGCGTCCACAAGGATCGGCTCGTCCCGAAGCACGAGATACGTGTTCACGGGCCCCACGGGAAATGGCGTGGGCAACTCAATGCGAACGACTTCTTCGGGTAACGGCGGACTACAGCTCATCTCTGTTCGATGGCGGCGACGTAACCGTCATAGTTTCGCTTCATCTCGTCGACCGAGTCCCCGCCAAACCGTTCGATAAACGCTTCCGCAAGCACAATGGCCAGCGCGGCTTCAACAATGACGCCGAGCGCGGGCACGGCGCACGTGTCGCTGCGCTCACGGATGGCCTCGGTGGCTTCGCGTGTCTCCATGTTTACGCTGCGCAGAGGCTGCATTAACGTGGCAATAGGCTTCTTCATGATGCGGACGCGTATCTCTTCCCCGGTCGACATGCCGCCTTCCGTGCCGCCCGCATTGTTGGAGAGATGGCGGTAATGCATGCCGGCACTGGGTTCGTCGGAGTAGATAATCTCGTCATGGAATGCGCTGCCCGGCCGCGCCGCGCCACGAAAGCCCAGGCCGATCTCGACTCCTTTCACAGCCTGAATGCTGACCATCGCGCGGGCGATGCGCGCGTCGAGCTTACGATCCCATTGTGTGTAAGAACCCAACCCCGGCGGCAGGCCCCAAGAGCGGACCTCAACAATGCCGCCGAGGGCGTCCTTGTCATGCTTGGCTTGTTTGATAGCCGCCTTCATCCGCTCGCTGGCGCCGGCGTCACAACAGCGCACTTCGGATTCCAGGCTGCGCTCGTGAATCTCATTCGACGGCACGTCCTCGACATCAGCTTCGACGTCGCCAATGCGAATCACGTGCGCCGCCACCCCCACATTGAAGTGGGCGAGCAACTTCTTGCAGAACGCGCCGGCCGCCACTCTCGCGGCCGTCTCCCGGGCGCTGGCCCGCTCAAGCACATTGCGGCAATCGTCATGCCCATACTTCAACGCGCCCACCAAATCGGCATGGCCGGGACGCGGCTGCGTCACCTTCTCCGCACGCTTGCCCGTGGGCGGTTTCCACGGATCCATGGCGTCTTCCCAGTTATTGAAGTCCCGGTTCCACACGGCAAGCAGTATCGGACTGCCCAGCGTCACGCCGCCGCGCAATCCCGCCAGCACATCCACTTCATCCTTTTCGATGCGCATCCGGCCGCCGCGGCCAAAGCCCTTTTGACGCTCAGCCAACCAGAAGTTTACGTCGTCCGGCTGAATTTCGAGACCAGCCGGGAAGCCGTCGAGAAAACAGAAGATGCCGCGGCCATGCGATTCGCCGGCGGAGTAATAGGTGAGCACGCAATGCCTCCCAATGCCCCCGCTATTCCATAACGGGGAGATCCATGTACATGTTGTACCACTCAAACACAGGGCCGCCGAAAAACAGCATCACGAGGCCGCCGACGGAAAGATACGGGCCGAAAGGCAAGTAGTGCTCAGCCTCCTCGGCGCCTTGCAATTTCTGAATCAGAATACTGGCGAGTCCCACTACGCTGCCAATGATCGAGGCGACCATCAGAATGAATATGACGCCCTTCCATCCGAAGAAGGCGCCTAGCATGGCGAGGAGTTTCACATCCCCGAACCCCATGCCGGGCTTTTTGAGAAGAAGAAGACTAACCTTGTCCAGTACATACAGTATCGCTCCGCCGGCAAAGGCGCCAAGAAGCCCGTGGAAGACATCCTCGTAGACGCCTTCGATGCGCATGGCGCTGTCGCCGTAGAACATAACCCACATGGAGCAAAGAATACCCAGCGGAATGCCAGGAAACGTTACTTCGTTCGGAATCGTCCAGTCCGTAAGATCCACAAAAGTCACCAGCACCAGCGCCGCGCTTAGCGCCATGTAGACAATCGTGGCGTCGGTGAACCCGAAGCGCAGAAACACGAGCAAGAACAACGCCGCTGTGACCGCCTCGACCAACGGATACTGCCAACTGATCACCGCCCCGCAATGCCGGCATTTCGCCCCAAGGAATAGCCAACTCAACAACGGTATGTTGTCCACCCAACCGATGGGCGTCTCGCACGAGGGACAACGCGAGCGCGGTGATACGATGGACATGCCTTTCGGCCACCGCGAGATACATACATTCAAGAAGCTGCCAACCATGGAGCCCAAAACGAAGGAGATGACAGCGAAGAAAGTGAAAAGTGGCTCAAAATCCATTATTAGCCCCAATTGATATCATGACACGCCCAAATAACCCCAGCGCGGTGTCGTTGGACAGCGGCATCGCCCCGATCGGCAATCCAAGCTTAACCGCTTTCGCAAGATCCAACCTGGCCATGCCCGCCGCGCTACGTTCCGCTAATGGCCATGCTCGACACTCGCACGGACGGCGCCCCATACGCCCCGAGAAACCGCAGATCCCTGCCGATCGCGTCGATGTTACGCAACAGTTCCGTCAGATTACCCGCAATGGTAACGCCGCGCACCGGCCCGCCCAGCGCCCCATTCTCGATGAGCAACCCCGAAGCGCCGAAGCTGAAATCGCCCGAGATGGGGTCCGCTGTGTGCACGCCCATCACGTCAGTCACGTACAAACCGTTTTCGATCCCCTCCAACAGGGCCTCGGGCGCGCAATCTCCGGGCGTCATGAAACAACTCGACGCTGACACTTCCGGCGTGCCCCGATAGCCGCCGCCGCGGCCCGCGTTTGCCGTGGTTTCCGTGTCCATGCGCGCCGCAGAATAGGCGTTATGCATGTAACTCCGCAACACGCCGTTCTCAATGAGCTTTGTCGCCCGCGCTGACGCGCCCTCTCCATCAAACGGGAGCCGGTACATACCGTCTGGATAATCGTTTTGGTCATAGAGGCTCACCCGGTCAGCGGCCACGGCTTCCCCCAGCCGTTCAGCGAAAAGCGACTTTCCTTTCAACACGCTGTTCGCGTTCAAAGTGTTTCCGAGCACACGCAAAAACTGGGTTACCGTCTCGTTGTCGAGCACCACCGGCGCAGTCTTGCTCGCGCACGGTTTGCCGCCGAGGCGCCGCGTGGCCCGGCTCGCGCACCGGTTGGACACCCACTCATGGCGCAGACTCTCGAAGGCGCGGGCAAAATCGAACTCGCCCCCCATTTCCTGGTCGTCACCCGATTCAGCCACACCCGTCACCGAGCAGGTACAAAACGATCCCCTGAACCGGCGCCGCATCCCCTTCGAGTTGGCAATCAACGTCTCATAGTCAACATCGCCATACGACGCTTCCTTCACGGACTTCATCCGCGAATCAGCGGCAAGCGCATTCCGCTCAAGCGTCTTCGCCAGCGCAACCTTATCCGCCACTGGCACGCCGCGGAAATCCTGTTCGGACCAGTCATCATCGGATTCCGCCGCTTCGTCAGGCAACAGATTGCAAGGGTCCGGGTCATTGGCGCATGCGTTGTCCCACGCGGCGGCAATCAGCGCATCGAGGCCTTGTTCGCCCCGCGTCGAATACGCGAAACCCAGGCGCCGGTCTTGCGTGAAGACGCGCAGTCCAATCCCGCCGGACTCCGCGAGCGCAAGCGTCTCCACCTCGCCGTGGGCCACGTCCACCTCGAACTCCGAACCCCAAGTCATAAGCGCTTCCGCGTCGGCCGCGCCTTTGGCCAAAGCGCCGTCAATGGCGCGAGTCACAAGTTCTGTATTCATTGAGAAGCCGCTGTCCTAATTGATTTGGCCGCATCGGCGAGGCTTTTCGCAAACGATGCAACACGCTCCGCCGCCGCTTGTCCCTCGCCTTCTTCGCCCATCATACGAACGATGGCGCTACCGACGATAACGCCGTCGGCAAACCCCGCCACCTCGCTGGCTTGTTCGGGGGTCGAGATGCCAAATCCCACGGCGATAGGCTTATCCGTATGCTTTCGAATCTCGTCCACCACGCCATGCACCGTCGACTCCAGACTGTTGCGGGTTCCCGTCACGCCCGTGCGCGACACGTAGTAGATGAATCCCGTGGAAATCTGGGCAATCCGCTCGATGCGCTCCGGCGTGCTTGTTGGCGCGATTAGAAACACAGTAGCGATGCCCGCCTCGCGCATAGGCGCAATGTAATCGTCGGCTTCTTCGGGCGGCAGATCGACACAAAGCACGCCATCCACCCCGGCTTCTTTGGCGTCCCGGGCGAAGGCGTCGACGCCATAGGCCAAGACGGGATTGAAATACGTAAACAATAGAAGCGGAACGTGCGTCTTGTTTCGCACGCCCTTGACCATGGCCACAACGTCATGCAGGGTCACGTTGTTCTTCAACGCGCGCAGGGCCGCCTCCTGGTTCACCACGCCATCGGCCAAGGGATCGGAGAACGGCACGCCAAGCTCGATGACGTCGGCGCCCGCCTGCTCGAGACTCACAATCATTTGGGCCGTGTGATCAAGGGTAGGATCGCCCGCGGCAATGTAGGGAATGAACGCACACTCCCCCCGTGCTTTCAATGCTTCAAATCGTTCATCAATGCGATTCACGGGCTCTGCTCTCCCGGGCTGATGTACTTAATCGCCTGCTGCACGTCCTTATCTCCCCGGCCGGACATGTTGATCACCACGATCTCATCCTTTCCCATATCCGGAACGGCCTTGCACGCGTGCGCCAGCGCGTGAGCGCTTTCCAACGCGGGGATAATTCCCTCGAGCCGGGCGACGAGTTGAAACGCATCCAGCGCTTCCTGGTCGTCCGCCGAGGTGTACTCGATGCGCCCGGACTCGCGCAGGTGGGCGTGCTCCGGTCCTACGCTGGGATAATCAAGGCCCGCCGACACGCTGTGCGTCCCGGTAATCTGGCCGTGAACGTCCTGCAACACGTAACTCAGAGCGCCATGGAGCGAACCCAGCACGCCGCCACTGAAGCGCGCAGCGTGTTTGCCGCTGTCCACGCCCAGTCCACCCGCTTCAACGCCAACCATGCGAACGCCAGCATCGCCGAGAAAATCGAAGAACAGGCCGATGCTGTTGCTTCCGCCGCCGACACAGGCCAACAACAGATTGGGCAGGCGTTGCTCCTTCTCGTACAATTGACGCCGCGTCTCCTCGCCAATAATTCTTTGGAAATCCCGGCAAATGAGCGGGTATGGATGAGGTCCATGCACGGTGCCCAACACATAGTGGGTGTTTCCCACGTTGGTCACCCAATCGCGCAGGGCTTCGTTAATAGCGTCTTTAAGAGTGCGCGTGCCTGTCTTGACGGGCGTTACGCGCGCGCCGAGCAGCTCCATGCGGAAGACGTTAAGCTGCTGCCGCTCCATGTCCTCTTCGCCCATGTAGACCTCGCAACATAATCCGAGCAACGCCGCCGCCGTCGCCGTGGCGACGCCGTGCTGGCCGGCGCCGGTCTCGGCGATGATCCGCTCTTTGCCCATCTTGCGGGCCAGGAGCACTTGGCCGAGGGCGTTGTTGATCTTGTGCGCGCCTGTATGGGCGAGGTCTTCGCGCTTGAAATACACCCGCGCGCCGCCGAGGTGTTCCGTGAAGCGTTCGGCCAAGAACAGAGGGGTGGGACGCCCGACGTAATCGCGGCGAAGCGCATCCAACCGTTGCTGGAAACCCGGATCCGTCTTAGCGGCTGTGTACGCCTCCTCGAGCTCCTGCAATGCGGGCATGAGCGTCTCGGGCACATACTTGCCGCCATACGCTCCGTACCGGCCCTTAACGTCCGGATAGGGGTAGCTTTGCGTTTCGGACAAAATCGCGGATTCTTCCATGATCCTTCTTTCCGGGGGCCAATTCGACCCCGCCGGCTGTATCGACTCCGTAGGGCTTTACCGCGCGCACCGCCTCGGCCACATTTTCCGGCGTCAAGCCGCCTGCCAAAAACACCGGGCGTTCAAGCACAGTAGCCCGCTTCGCCGTGGTCCAGTCGCACGTCTGGCCGGTTCCGCCCCGGGCGCCGGGCACGGACGCGTCCAGCAGATACGCGCCCACGCGATAAGCTAGCATCGACTCGGGCTGAAATCCGTCGCCGACGCGAAAGGCCTTGATGGCGCGCGCCCCGAACATTCCGCACACCTCCGGCGGCTCTTCGCCGTGCAACTGAACGCGATCCAAGAACGTCAAGTATTCGCGCAAACGATCCGGGGTTTCGTTTACTGTGACCGCCACAGTTACCACGCACGGCGGCAGTTTCGAAGCAATAGCGGCTGCGGCATCGGGGTCAATATACCGTCCACGGCCCTTGGCCTCATCCGCAAAGTTGAAACCCAGGGCGTCCGCGCCGGCTTCGCAAGCGGTCAAGGCGTCTTCGAGCGTGGTGACGCCACAGATCTTAACCCTCACCAATGCCCAGTAACTCCCGAATGGTGGCGGCGATGTCCTTGCTCGTCACCAGCGTTTCACCCACTAGGATCGCGTCAACGCCGCCATCTTCAAGCTGACGAACATGGCTCCGCGTCTGGATGCCGCTCTCGCTCACCAGCACGTGGCCGCCCGGCGCCATCCTCCGTAACTCAAGGCTTGTATTGAAATCGACCTCAAACGTGTCGAGATTCCGGTTATTGATCCCGAGAATATGCGCTCCCGAGTCCAATGCGCGTTGCATCTCGCCGGCGTCGTGCGCTTCAACCAGCACGTCCATCCCAAGCGACTCGGCCAGCTCCCGATACTCCCGCAGCTGCTCGTCGGAAAGCATCCGCACAATAAGAAGTATCGCATCAGCCCCAGCCGCGCGCGCCTCGTAGATCTGATACTCGTCAATAATGAACTCTTTGCGCAAGCAGGGCAACGTCACGGCCTGCCGCACAGTAGTCAAGTCCCGCAGGCTGCCCTGAAAAAAGCGTTTATCTGTAAGGACCGAGATGGCGCGCGCGCCGGTATGTTCGTAGAGGCCCGCCAAATCGACGGGATCCATGTTCTCTAACAGTACGCCTTTCACTGGAGACGCGCGTTTCACTTCGGCAATAAGACTAATGCCCGGTTGACGCAATGCTTCCCGAAAGGGGCGGGGGGCGTCAATCCGTTGAATTCGCTCTTGGATCGCTTCGAGAGGCGTCTCGCGTTTGTGGGCGGCTACTTCGTCTCTTTTGTGGGCGAAAATCTCGTCAAGTATCATGAGAACTCTTTGCAAGCGCCTCCAGTCGGGACAAGGCCGCGCCGGAATCAATGGACTGCTGGGCCAGCGCAACGCCGTCGGACCAGTCCGCATCGTCCAGACCGGCGAGAATGCCGCAGGCGGCGTTGAGCACGACAATATCGCGGTGCGGTCCCGCCTGGCCTTCAAGCACGCTGCGCAAGAGGCCCGCGTTAATGTCCGCCGTTCCGCCTTGAATGGCTTCCCGCGTAGCTGTTCCCAGGCCCAACTCATCGGGCCTGATTTCGTAGGTTTGCACGCGCCCGCCACGCGCTTCGGCAACCAGGTACGGTCCCGCCAGCGTCAGTTCGTCAAGCCCGTCGGAGCCCGCGACGACAAAAGCGCGCCGCGCCCCAAGGTTTGCGAGCACGTGAGCCAACGGCTCGGCCAATGCGCTGTCAAACACGCCCATTACCTGGCCACACGCGCGGGCTGGATTCGTGAGAGGACCCAGTATGTTAAAGACGGTCCGGACTTTAAGTTCACCGCGCACCGGCGCGACGTGCTTCATGGCGCCATGTAGCGTACGCGCGAAGAGAAACCCGATGCCCACCTCGTCGATACACCGGCCCACGACATCCGCGCTGGCGTCCACATTGACGTCCAGGGCCTCAAGAACGTCCGCGCTGCCGCATAGGCTGGTGGCGCTGCGGTTGCCATGCTTGGCCACGGCCACGTCCGCGCCGGCAACCACGAACGCGGCGGCCGTCGAAATATTGAACGTGTTCGAGTGGTCGCCGCCGGTGCCGCAAGTGTCCACAAGCGGCCTGCGCTGTGTACGCACGGGTGTGGCCATCTCGCGCATGGTCCGGGCGAAGCCGGTGATTTCGTCGACCGTCTCGCCCTTGACCGTAAGCGCGACAAGAAACGCGGTCATCTGGACCGGCGTAGCCTCGCCCGTCATGAGCAATTGCATGGCTGCCGAAGCTTGTTCGCCCGAAAGATCTTGTCGCTTTGTCAGGAGTCCAATGTACTCTTGCATGGCAAGCCCTTAATGCGCGGGTTTCCGGCACCGTAAATGCGCGGTCCGGCGCCTTGTGGCGGGTACGGAACACGCGCAATGCCGCCATTTCGTGGCCAAGGATCGCCGCCGGCGTGTCCGTTCAAAGAAAGCAGAATGTATCAACGCTATGAGCCAATGTCAAGAAATCCGCGAGTTTCGCTCCGCCTGAACGAGAGTCCGTCGCGCTTCCTACGATCGGTTCATCCGCTGTCGTCAATCGCGGTTTCCAAGAGACAGGCTGACAAAGTATCATCCGGCCAATCCCTTTTGACGTTTCCGGATGCGCGCGGGCCCAACCGCCGTCCTTACTATAGTCCCTCTTCGACTTGCCGCTTTTCGAGCGCCCGAATGCGGTCTCGGTACTCGGCCGCTTTCTCAAACTCCATCTTCTCGGCCGCTTTCTTCATGGCCTTGCGCAGCTCCGCGATGGTCTTCTTGAGGTCTTGGCTGGGCACGTACAGGTCCGGCTCCTCCGCGGCCTTCGGAACGGTGACGTAGTCGCGCTCATGGATGCTGGAAAGCACGTTGCTGATGGCTTTTTCGACGGAGCGCGGGGTAATTCCATGCTCTTCATTGTAAGCAAGCTGCTTGTCGCGGCGGCGGTTCATCTCATCAATGGCGCGCCGCATGGAGCCAGTCTCTGAATCCGCATACATGATGACGCGGCCACGCACGTTGCGGGCGGCGCGCCCGCACGTCTGGATGAGGCTGGTTTCCGAACGCAGATACCCTTCTTTGTCGGCGTCGAGCACCGCCACCAGCGCGACCTCTGGAATGTCGAGCCCCTCGCGCAGTAGGTTGATGCCCACGAGCACGTCGTACTCGTTCGCCCGGAGCGCGCGCACGAGTTCGATGCGCTCCAAGGTGCTAATGTCGGAATGCATATACTGGACGCGGACGCCCAGATCCTTCATGTATTCGGTGAGGTCCTCAGCCATGCGTTTGGTGAGCGTGGTGACAAGCACGCGTTCGTTCTGAGCGGCAACCTTACGCACTTCCTCCAGTAGGTCGTCCACTTGACTCGAAGCGGGCCGCACTTCAACTTCAGGGTCCACCAGCCCCGTAGGCCGCACCACTTGCTCGACGACCAGGCCCTCGCTCTTTTTGAGTTCGTGATCGGACGGCGTGGCGCTCACGTAGATGACTTGGTTCATGCGCTTCTCGAACTCTTCGAAGGTGAGCGGCCGGTTGTCCCGGGCGGAAGGCAATCGAAAACCATACTCGATGAGCTTGTCTTTGCGCGATCGATCGCCCTTGTACATACCGTGTACCTGCGGCACGCTGATGTGGGATTCGTCAATGACCAGCAGATAGTCGTCGGGAAAATAGTCCAGCAGCGTGTAGGGCGGCTCGCCGGGCATTCGTCCATCGAGATGGCGCGAGTAGTTCTCGATGCCGCTGCAATAGCCGATCTCGGCGATCATCTCGAGATCAAACTCGGTGCGCTGCCGCAACCGCTCCCGCTCGAGGATCCGTCCTTCGGCCTCCAACTCCTTGAGGCGCTCCTGCAACTCATGCTTGATGCTTTCCGTCGCCT
>PUMX01000371.1 GCA_003552485.1 Candidatus Hydrogenedentota bacterium | reverse complement strand
CGCCGGCGCGTGCGCGCACCACCCCGTGCTCGTCAACTAGGGTAAGCTGTTCATAGCGCAGATGCGGCTCGAGTATGCCCGCCACGAGCGCGCCCGCGTATCCACCGGCAACGCCTGCGACGATCAGAAAGGCAATGGCCAAGATTACGTACTGCTTCATGCTCATCACGCGATTTCCTCCTTCCCCAAGATGCCCGGCGCCCGGTCCACGCTGCCGCGGCCATAAGGTCAGCATAACAGGCAAGCGGCGGAAGCGCCAACCGCCGGGGGGAGGGAAAGCGCGCGCTCACTCTGACTCGGTGTCTTCGCGCAACCGCCACATGTGGTTGAGCGGACCGTGGCCATGACCGAGCGCAAGACTGTGCCGCAGCGCGCCGTAAAGGTAAGTCTTGGCGTTATGAATGGCGTCGTGCATCGTCTGGCCGAGGGCTAGGTAGCAGGCGATAGCGGTTGCGAAGGTGCATCCCGTACCGTGGGTATTCTTCGTCTCCACACGTGGAGTCGAGAAAGCTTGAATACTCTCCCCATCAAAGAGATAGTCTTCAGACAGGTCCGAATCCAAACGGTGGCCGCCTTTCACGAGGACATGGGAGACGCCCACGCTATGAATCCGGGCGGCGGCGCGGCGCATATCCGCATCCGTCTCGACGGGCATGTCCGCCAGAACGGCCGCCTCCTCCATGTTTGGCGTCACCAGCGTGGATAGGGGCAGGAGGCGGTGTATCAACGCTTCGCGCGCCTCCCGTTTCAGCAGTGTATCGCCGCTCTTCGCCACCATGACGGGATCCACCACGACATAGGGCGGCTGGCGGCGCTCGATAGCGCCCGCCACGGCCTCAACGATAGCGGCGTTGGAAAGCATGCCAGTCTTGACCGCGTCGAGCCCGATATCCTCCGCGACAACATCGATTTGCTGCGCCACGAAACCAGGTGAAAGCTCTTCGACACCGCACACGCTTTGCGTGTTTTGCGCGGTCACGGCGGTCACGGCGGCCATGCCGTAGCATCCGAGGGCCGTGCAGACCTTCAGATCGGCCTCAATGCCGGCGCCGCCGCCTGAGTCGCTTCCCGCCACTGTCAGCACGCGCGGAAGAGGCGGTTTGTCTGCTAGATTACCCATGGAGCAACAATCCCGCTATGCTTGCTGTCGTAAAGGCCGCCAGCGTGCCGCCTACGAACGATTTCAGCCCGAGCTGAACCACCTCGACGCGCCGTTCGGGTATCAACGCCGTGACGCCGGCAATGAGAATGCCCAAGCTGCCGGGATTGGCGAAGCCGCACAACGCGTAGGTCGCAATGGCGGCCGAACGCGGATCCAGCCCGTTGGGCCCCACGAGATCTTGCAGAGCGGCGTAGGCCAAGAACTCGTTGAGCACGGTCTTCGTGCCCAACAGTTCACCCACTGTTGCGGCGTCGTGCCAAGGCACGCCCATTAACAGAGCGAAGGGCATGAACACATAGCCCATGATCCCGGTAAACGTGACGCCAATCACGGCGTCGAACCCCATATTGATCAGATAGACCAAGCCAATAAACGCGATCAGCATCGTGGCGATGTTCAGCGCGAGTTTGAGGCCTTCCTGCGCGCCTTGCGCCGCGGCGTCCACAACATTATGGCTCTCGACGGGCACATCGATAGCGGCGCCGTCCTGCGTCTGGGGCTCACCGGTCTCGGGCACCATGATCTTGGAGATGAGAATTGCGGCGGGCGCGCTCATTAAGCTCGCCGCCACAAGGTGGCCGGGTTCCGCGCCAAAGGTGGCGTACACTACCATAACACTGCCGGCGATGGTGCCCATGAACGTGGTCATCAGCGTGCACAACTCCGAGCGCGTCATCCCATGGAGGTAACCGCGCACGGCGGTCGTTGACTCGATGCCCAGAAAGATAAGCAACGCAGCGCCAAAGGTCTCCGCGCCCGAGGTCTTCAGAGTGCGCCGCATTAGGTACGCGACGCCCCGGACCAACAGCTGGATAATGCGCAGGTGGTAGAGAATGGCCGACAGAGAGGCCACGAATATGATGACCGGCAATACTTGAAACGCGACGCCGCCCCCTTCCGCGCCGGTTACCGTCGGCCCGAAAACGAACTCAGCGCCTTCCATCGTGGCGTCGGTCAGAACACCGACCACGGCGTCGACACCGGCGAAGAACGGTTCGCCCAAGCCGGTTCGAAGGATAAGAATGGCTAGAATGAACTGAAGGCCCAAGCCCCATCCCAGCAGCCGCCACGGAATGGCCCGCCGGTTTTCGGACATCAGCCACGCAATACCGAGAAAGGCCACCAGCCCAAGCACACTTACCAAACGCAGCAACGCAGATCTCCTTCCGTGCGGCGGCGCCCTTCCTCATGTAGGCTCAGTGGACGCCTACTGCTTAAACAGTCCCTCCCGCTTCTCCGCGTTTTCGACAAGGCGCAGAATAGTCTTCGGCTCTGTCGCGTTAATCACGGCCTCGCGAAAACCGGGGTTGGCGAGTAGATGCGCGATACCCGCCAGCGTGCGCACATGCCCCTGGTAATTGCGCCTCGGCATGAGCAACAGAATAACCAGCCGGGCAGGCTGTCCGTCCAGTGTCTCAAAGGGTATGCCGTCCGGCGCAACGCCTAGCGCGCCGACGATGTCGTCTATCTTCTCCGAAGACGCATGGGGCAACGCCACGCCATGGTCCATGCCGGTGCTCATCGACTTCTCCCGTTCGAGCACCACTTCCATCACGTGATCGCGCAGATCGCCTGGAATGTCCTGCGCCTCTATCAGAAGATCCAGCAGCTCTTCGATAGCTTCGTATTTGTTACCCGCTTCGAGTCTTGTCTTGATAACGCCTTCGTGCAGGATCTCGCCTAATTGCATGACGGCTTAGCCCTCCTACTCAGCGGCCGCCCGCGCCGCCTGCCGTTTCTTGAAGAAACTTTTTGAATGAGACGCCCGCTCGGGTTTTCTGCGCCTCGGTTGCACAGTTCCCGTCCGGCGGTTCGCTCACTCACGGACGCGCTGTATTTGGCCCGTTTGTAACGGGCTCCGCTTATCCTTCCGCTACTCAACACACTCGCCAGCGGCCTCGAATTCCAGCCGCCGCGCATTTACACAAGATTCGGACACAGGATCGCGCCTGGATGGAACGCCAGAATCTGTTTTTATCATAGCATTGTAATGGCAATCCGCCAAATCCCTGCAAATCCATGGCCTCGTCTTAGGAATTCGGCGCAATAACCGCCAGCAATTTGACGCGCTGAGTTGTTAAGCCCAAGCATTCGTACACGGTTACTTACAACATCATCCGGCTTTGCATGAAACCGGTCGCAAGCGCCTATTGATACGCTTCGCACTCCTGATGCGCCCGGGTTTTGACTTTTCCGAATTCTTTGCTGATAATTCCGATCCACATCGCTGCGGCCGCCACGCTTTTCCGTGCAAGTCCGCGTTTCGGCTCTGGAGACGCGCTGGCCCCGCAACGCTGCTCACGTGCGCATAATCCGCCAGACCATCAATGGCGCAAATGCAATTACCGGGGTATCCCGCTTACCCAAATCACAGACCTGTTCGAAGGGAGCCTTGATCATGAGCGATACAACGACCACCACGAATTCACCAATGGGCGCAGACGAGCAACGCCCCTATTCCTCCAAGGTCACGGATGGCGCGCATCGCGCGTTCAGCCGGGCCATGTTGCACGCCGTGGGTTTTCAAGAGGAAGACTTCAAGAAGAGCCAAATCGGCATCGCCTCGACGTGGGGCATGGTGACTCCGTGCAACATGCATATCGACAAGCTCGCCGAAGAGAGCGTGCAAGGCGTTGACGGCGCGGGCGGCAAGGGGGTCGGCTTTGGCACGATCACCATATCTGACGGCATCTCAATGGGGACTGAAGGGATGAAGTACTCGCTGGTGTCCCGCGAGGTCATCGCCGACAGCATCGAGACGGTGGTCGGCTGCGAAGGTTTTGATGGTCTCGTCGCCATTGGCGGTTGCGATAAGAACATGCCGGGGTGCGTGATCGCCATGGCGCGGCTCAACCGGCCCAGCGTCTTCGTTTACGGCGGCACCATTTTGCCGGGCTGCCATGAAGGCAAGGACGTGGACATTGTGTCGGTCTTCGAGGCCATCGGCAAGTACACCAAGGGCGAAATCGACGACGCAGAACTCAAGGCCATCGAACAATGCGCTATCCCCGGCGCGGGCTCGTGCGGCGGCATGTACACCGCCAATACCATGGCGTCGGCCATCGAGGCCATGGGTATGAGCCTGCCCAACAGCTCTGGCCAAGCGGCCATTTCGGAAGAGAAGCGGCGCGACTGCCGCGAAGCCGGCGAGGCCGTGCTGCGGCTCATCAAGCACAACATCCGGCCCCGCGACATCATGACGCGCGAAGCGTTTCTCAACGCCATTACCGTGGTCACGGCGTTGGGTGGCTCGACGAACGCGGTGCTGCATTTGCTCGCCATGGCGCATGCCGCCGAAGTGAAGCTGGAACTCGATGATTTCATGCGTATCGGCGAGAAGGTCCCTGTCATGGCCGACCTGAAGCCGAGCGGGCGGTTCATGATGATGGACCTCGTGCGCATCGGCGGCATCACGCCGCTCATGAAAGACCTGCTCGACCGCGGGCTGCTCTATGGCGACTGCATGACGGTTAGCGGAAAGACGCTGGCCGAGAACTTGGAAGGCATCCGCCCGTATCCCAAGGAGCAGGAAGTCATCCGGCCGTTCGACGATCCCATCAAGAAGACGGGCCATCTCGTCGTCCTGCGCGGCAATCTCGCGCCGGAGGGAGCGGTTGCGAAGATTTCGGGCAAGGAAGGCACGCGCTTCTCCGGCAACGCCATTGTGTTCCATTCCGAGGAGGAAGCACTCGAAAAGATTCACGACGGTACGGTGCAAGAAGGGCATGTCATTCTCATTCGCTACGAAGGCCCCAAGGGCGGGCCGGGCATGCGCGAGATGCTCGCCCCCACCTCGGCCGTTATGGGGCGTGGTCTCGGTAAGGACGTGGCGCTTATCACCGACGGCCGGTTCTCGGGGGGCAGCCATGGCTTCGTGGTCGGCCACATCACGCCCGAGGCCCAAAGGGGCGGTCCGCTCGCCATCGTGCAGGACGGCGATCCCATCACCATCGACGCCGAGGCATGCACGTTGAATCTGGACCTCGGCGAGGCCGAAATCGCGGAACGTCTGAACAACTGGACGCCGCCAGGGCCACGCTACACCCGCGGCGTGCTGGCGAAATATGCGAGCCACGTCACCTCCGCATCGGAAGGCGCGGTGACAGACAAGGACTTGCCCTTCTAGAACTCCGTTCAAGCCCATCGCGTTTGCGGCGAACAGCCATCGCCGCAAACGCGGTGTAAGTGGAGGGTTCAGGAGGGGGTCGCGGCCCACACTTCGCTTGTCACGAACGCAGTGCATTGCTCTGGGAGCAAGAGCGTCCGCCGGGGATTAGCATCAACAGCAATGGTTCCGGCAACCGTTTTCCATTGTCAACGGGAGGGGCAGACGCGTTGTGCTCGCTCTCCAGGTTTGCGCCGCAGCCAGAGAATTGATCTGGGCGGCGCATAGCTTTAAGATGTCTAGCGAAAATGGAGGCGTGTGGCCCGTCCAGCCAAGTTGGACGGTTTTGGCCGCAAACACTAGGGAAGGGGGAAAGGGATGAACCGGCAATTCGACCACGTGGGCCTCGTCACTTATGAGCCGCAGGAGAACGAAAGCTGGGTCGAGGAAAGTCAATGTTGGGTAAGCAACCCGCGGCTGCATCCCCAACGGATCGAGTATCTTCGTCCGAAAGAAAAACCTGAGGTTGATCCGTCTGATGTGGGCCTTTGGAAACTGTGGAACTTCCCGCACATGGCCTTCCGGGTAGATAATCTCGACGAGGCGATCAAGGGCGAGGAGATCATATTGGAGCCTTTCGATCCGGGCGGCTTCGGGCGTGTGGCGTTCATTCACAAGGACGGCGCGGTCATCGAGTATATGGAGTACTACGACCTCAACACATGGTTCGGACAGCCAACCCCATGGCGTCCGCCTGAGCCGGAATAGACCCAAATCCTTGGGCGAGAACGCAGCATCTGATTGAGGGCGCATTGACCGGCAAACGCCCGGGATGCGTCGAGCTCGTATTGCGCCGGGTCGCCGTGTCTTCGGCCATGGCTGTTTCGTGCGGCGGCTTGGCGTTTGCTCTACAAGCGTAGCAGGGGACAGGCATGACCGCGACGGAGTACCTCACGCTCCTGGGTTACCTTGCGCTCGTTTTGGGTACGGGCGCGTACTTTTCGAAGCACGCTCCTCAGTCCAGCGCGGCGGATTATTTTCTGGGCGGCCGGCGATTGGGGTGGGGCATCGTCGGGCTCTCGTACATCATCACCCTGCTTAGCACAGTGTCTCTGGTGGCGATACCCGGCGAAGCGTTCAATCATGGCGTCGGGTTAAGCTTACGCTATCTGCTCTCGCCCGTAGCCGCCATTATCTTCTTCTATGTGTTCACCCGTTTCTATTTCGCGCTGCAGTCGTTCACACCCTTCGAGTATCTGGAGCGGCGTTTCGATACGCGCGTGCGCGCCTTGGCGAGCATCGCATTCTTCTCGATCCGCCTGATCTACGTGGCGCTGGTGCTGTTTTCGTCGGCGCGCGTCTTCGAGGGCGCCGCGGGCTGGCCGCCAGCTCTCACAATCATCATTGTGGGCGCGGTGGGTATGGCCTACGTCTATCTCGGCGGCATGCGGGCCGTGGTGTGGACGGATGTGTTGCAGTTTGTCGTGCTATTCATCGGCATGTGCACGATTGGTTGGCTGGCGGTTCGCGGTGTCGAAGGCGGCGTTGTCGAGCTGTTGCAGCGGGGAACCGAGGGCGAACGCGGGTTCGTGGCGTATGGGGATCCCGAGTTCTATTCGGTGAACCCATTTGTGCGCATGACGCTCTGGTTCATTCTTTGGGTTGTGTTCGCAGACCGAATGTTCTACGCCAGCGGCGATCAGATCTGTATTCAGCGGCTGCTCTCGGTATCGTCCTATGGCAACGCCCAAAAAACGATGTGGCTCAGTCAGATTCTCACCGTGCCCACTATGGCCTTGCTCTGGTTTGTTGGCTTGGCGGTGTACGTATTCTATCTGGACGCGGGCAAGGCCGCGGATATGGACGGGGACGGAGCGGTATTCGATTTCGTCTCAAGCGAGGCGCCGCCGCTCGTGGCCGGCTTGTTCCTCGGGGGCATGGTGGCGGCGATCATGTCGACGCTAGACTCTGGAATACATAGTCTGACGACCGTATTGATGCGCGATTTCTACCGCCCGTTCGTGCGAAAGAAACGGGATGCGGCGTTCGAGATGCGCCTGGCCAAGGGGGTGCTGCTGGGGCTGGGCGTCCTGAGCGTTTGCGTGGCGCTCATGCTGGCCTTTATCGCCGAGGGGTTGGCTGAAACATTCATGGAGACCAGCATATTCTGGATGTCATTTCAGGGCCTCATCGCCATTGTCTTTCTATTCGGCGTAGCATCGCGCAGGGTCACCAGCGGAGACATACTGCGGGCGTTCTGCATAGGCGCTGCCGTGACCACGCTGGTATGCGTGGCGTACTGGATCCAGATGGCGCGCGGCAATCCAATCAGCCCTATGTTCGTCAACATTCCGGGCCAGTTGATTATGCTCCTTATGTTGCTGGGGTGCGCGCTGCTAAGGAAGCAACGGCTTTCCGGCATTGACGGCCTGACCCTCGCCGATTGGTTTGGCGGCGGTCGGCCTGAACGTGAAGAGGAAAACGATTGAGCGCAATAATGCACACAGCGGACGTCGCCCGGTTTCCGATTAATCAAGGCCCCGCTTACGATGTAGTCGTTGTCGGCGGCGGGAGCACGGGCGTCACCGCCGCCATTGCTGCGGCGCGCGTGGGAGCAACGACCGCGTTAATCGAGCACTACGGGTTTCTGGGGGGCAATGCGGCGACGGGGCTCGGGTGGGTTGGCTTTCACGCGCGGGACGGACGGCGAGTCGTGGGCGGCATCGGCTACGAATGGCACTCGATGCTTCGTTCGCGCGGCGGCGCCACCAGCTTTTGGCTTGATCCGGTATGTGGGAGCGTGTCCGCCGTGAACAGCCACTGGTTGAAGCTGACGGCGGCGCACATGGTCAAGCAGGCTGGCGTCGATGTGTATCTCCACGCCTTGGTTGTTGACGTGGAGACGGAGGCTGGCGAAGATGGGATGCCGGAAGTTCGCAGTCTGTTGGTTCAATCACGCGGCGGCGTCACGCGGATGCACGTGAAGACCGTCATCGATTGCACGGATTCCGGCGCCGTTGCGCGCCTGAGCGGCGCTCCATGGGTGCGCGGCCGGACCAGTGACAACAAGGTGCAGGTCGGCTCCTGGGCTTTCCAAGTCAGCGGCGTTGATTTTGACGCCTTGTACGCTTATCTGCGTGAAAACCCCGAGGAAATCCGCCCGTTTAAGCTCTCCTCCGCGGTACTGGCGCGGCTGGTTGAACAGATGGCCCACGCGGACGTCTTCGTGATGGGAGCGTTCAAATCACTCATCGCGGAAGCGAACCGGCAAGGCATGAACCTGCCCCGCGAGAACCTGCCGGGCATCGCCGTGCGCCCAGAAAGGCGGTTGACGGTTGTGGCGACGCGTATTGAAGACGTGGATCCCGATGACATGACCAGCTTCAGCGGCGCCGAATGCGAAGGGGCGCGGCAAGCCGCTCTGTGGATCGAGTTCCTGCAGCGGTTCGCGCCTGGTTGCCAAGACATCCGCCTCAGCGGCTCGCCTCATCAAGTCGGCATTCGCGAGGCGAATCACATCATCGGTGAATACGTGCTCACCGGCGAAGACGTCGTGCAGGGCGCCGAATTCGACGACGCCATCGCGCTGGGCGCCTACCACGTGGATATCCACTCGCCCGACCACGCGGGAATCGATTCAAATCTCGCGCCGGTGTATCAGATACCGTACCGCAGTCTGATCGCTAAGGATATCGAGGGATTGCTGCTCGCGGGCCGCCCGATTTCGGCTACGCACGAGGCCATGGCGTCAACCCGCGTAATCCCCATCAGCATGGCGCTTGGCCAGGCGGCCGGCGTCGCGGCTGCGCTGGCGTGTCAGCACGGAGGCCGTGTGCGCGTCACGCCAATCCGCACATTGCAGGAACGCTTAAGCCAAGATGGGGCGCTATTAGAGCCCAGTCAATGTCCGGTTGCTGATCAGCCGGGCTGGTAGAAGGACAAGGCGAATGTTTGGGCCCATTGAATGGAGAACGACAAACATAGGAGCGAAAAGAACATGATACGTCGTATAGGAATAGCCGCATCATTGCTCATTGCCATGGCCTGGCCGGCGGCCGGTGAAGGGATCGCCATCGTAGAGGATGGCGAGGCCAAAGCTGTGGTCATCATACCCGCGGACGCGTATCCCATTGCCGAATACGCCGCCGAAGAGCTGGTGACGCACATAGAAAAAGCCACGGGCGTGGCGCTGCCCATCGCCCCGGAATCGGACATACCCGACGAGCCGGCTAACCGTGTTTTCATCGGAACCACCGCCAACGCGGCGGGCGCCGGGATCGACGTGTACGCGCTGGACCAGGAGGCCTTCGCTGTAGGCGTGACGGACGACAGCCTAATCATCGCAGGCGAGGATGGTCCCGGCGATCCGTTGAGTGAAGGCCACGGCGCGAGTGGGACGCTCTGGGGCGTCTACGATTTCCTTGACAGGGAGCTAGGCGTGCGCTGGCTGTGGCCCGGCGAGTTAGGGACCTATGCGCCGCAGCGTGATTCGTTGATTGTGGACCCGGAGGAGGGCGTGACCTCTCCCCGGTTCCAATGGCAACGATTGCGTCATGGTATGCGGGGTAACGATCCCCGCATCGGATTCACGGAAGAAGGTGAGGAGGCCTACCGCGAAGCGCAGTCGGTTTTCCTGCGCCGGTACCGGATGAGCCAGCGCGACCGTCCGCGTTTCGGGCACATCTTCGGGAACTGGTGGGCGCGTTATGGCGAAGACCATCCCGATTGGTTTCAAGAGGTTGACGGCGAGCGGGGGCCGCGCCCGGGTCAACGTGAGGACCGCGTCGCTATGTGTGTGTCGAATCCGGAACTGCACGACAAGGTCTTCGAAGACTGGAAAGACCGGCTCGAGGCCTCGGACGAAACGCCGACGATGAGCCTTCCCGAGGCGGACTCGCGGGGCTGGTGCCATTGCGAGCAGTGCAAGGAATGGGATCCGCCTCAGCCCACGGAAGAAGAACTCGACTCCATGACGCCGAGCATGGCGAGGACACACCATCCGCGGAACACGAGCGATCGGTACGCGCGGTTCTGGAAGATCATGCACGAGCGCGCGGAAGAGGTTGCGCCCGACGTAAGGACAACCGCCTACGTGTACTTCAATTACTTCGTTGTGCCCTCCGAACCCATGGAATTCTCCGCGAATTATCATTTCGACTTCGTGCCCTGGGGCGGGTTCTGGTTTCCACGCCCGATTCAGGAGCAGGAGTGGATCAAGGAACAATGGATGGGCTGGATTGAGACCGGCGCATCTATGTCGTACCGGCCGAATTATTTCCATGACGGCTACGTCATGCCTCACGTGTTCGCGCGCCAATTTGCGGACATCTTCCAGTTTGTCATCCACAACGGCGCCGTGGCGACCGACTTCGATTCGCTCAAGGGCCAATGGGCCACTCAGGGCACAACGTTGTACTTGCTTGCGCGGTTACACACGCGGCCGGACGCCACCATCGATGAACTGCTGACCGAGTTTTACCTGGCCTTCGGACCAGCCAAAGACGCCGTGCGCGCGTATTTCGATTACTGGGAGGCGCACACCTCCGCCAACGTGCTGGATATTGAGGAGGTGCAATCGGAATACGGGGCGAGCCGGCTTCACAGCTATGCGCGCGCCGCGCATGCCTGGTTTCCGCCCGATAGCTTCGAGCGCGCCCAAGCGCTTCTCGACAAAGCACATGACGCCGTCGAGGAACAGCCGGACACCGAATATGCGCAACGCGTCGACTTCTTGCAAGTGGGGCTCGACCACGCCCGCAAATCCGCTGAATTGGCGGCGCTTTTCGCCGAGGAGGATACGCCCGAAGAGGAGCGTGTCGCTGCATACGAGGAGCTTGTCGACTTTCGGCGCGAGCACGAAGACCTGTTCTTCTCGAATCTGAATCACGCCTCGCACGTGGAAACGCGTAGTTGGGGCCAGCGGGACGGATTCATTGGCGAAGGCGAATAGCTGAACATGGGAGGCGCACAGCAATGACACGTTGCATGTGGATAATGGCGATAGCAGGGCTTATGGGGGCCGCGCTCGCCTTGGGTGAGGAAACGGCCATCGTCGAGGATGGGGAAGCCAGGGCGGTGGTTGTCATTCCCTCCGACGCCTACCCCATCGCCGAATACGCCGCGGAGGAGTTGGTGCGTCACGTGGAAAAAGCGACGGGCGTGGCGCTTTCCGTCGTCGATGAAGGGAATATCCCTGAGGAGCCAGCCGGCCGGGTATTTGTGGGAAGCACGGCCCAAGCCGGGGAAGCGGGTATCGACGTTTCCGCGTTGGCGCCCGAAGCCGTGGTTATTGACGTAAGGGGTGGCCACCTGTTCATCGCGGCCGAGGATGGGCCGGGTGATCCCGAGAGTGAGAGCCATGCCAACCCCGGCTCGTTGTGGGGCGTGTACGACGTGCTGGACCGGGAACTGGGCGTGCGCTGGTTGTGGCCCGGCGAGTTAGGGACCTATGTGCCTGAACGCGATTCGCTGTATGTCGAACCCGGAGAAAGGACCGTCGAACCCCGCTTTCGCTGGCGGCGGTTGCGCCATGGCATTCGCAACAACGACCCCCGAATCGGTTTCACCGAAGAAGCGCTAGAGGACTATCGTGAGGCGCAAGGCGCGTTCTTACGCCGTCATCGCATGAATACTCACGATCGCCCACCCTTTGGTCACCGGTTTGGGGGTTGGTGGGAGGAGTACGGCGACGAGCATTCCGAATGGTTCAAGGAATGGGACGGAGAACGCGGGCCCCGCCACGCCGGACGCGAGCGCCGCGTATCGATGTGTGTGTCGAACCCGGAACTGCGCGACAAGGTGATAGAGCTTTGGCAGGCCGAGCTTGACGAATCCAGCGAAACCCCATTCCTCAGGTTGGGCGAGGCCGACGGCCGGGGTTGGTGTCACTGCCAGGACTGTATCGCCTGGGATGCGCCTCAACCGAGCAAGGAAGAACTCAAGGCGATGAGTCATTACATCGCCCGAAATTACTTCCCACTCAATGTGAGCGATCGCTATGCGCGCTTCTGGCGTGTCATGCATGAGCGCGCGGCGGAGACCGCGCCCGATGTGCGCACGACCGCTTACATCTACACCAACTATTTCGTCGCGCCCTCCGAACCCATCACCTTTTCATCGAATGTTCACCTGGATTTTGTCGCCTGGGGCGGCTTTTGGTTTCCCCGCTTGGTCGAGGAGCAGGAGTGGGTGAGGAAGCAGTGGCTCGGCTGGCGCGAGACCGGCGCTTCCCTGTCGTATCGGCCCAACTATTTCTTGGATGGTTACGTGATGCCGCACGTGTTTTCGCGCCAATTCGCGGATATTTTCCAGTTCATCGAGCGGCACGACGCCGTGGGCACTGACTTTGACTCGCTTAAGGGGCAATGGGCCGTGCAGGGACCGCTGCTCTACCTGGCGGCACGTATTCACACGCGTCCCCGCGCATCCGTTGATGAACTCCTCAACGAGTATTATCAGGCGTTTGGCCCCGCCGCCGAAGCCGTACGCGCCTATTTCGAGTACTGGGAAGCGCATACCACGCGCCAAGGCGTGTCAAGGACTTTCCCCGCGTGGCAGATGACCGTACGCGTGCCCTCCGACGTCGAACGCCGGGGCACGCGAATAGACGAAATCATGGCTGACCGCGACAGCAGCCGTCTGTTTAGTTATGCGCGCGCGGCGCACGCTATCTTTCCGCCCGCCAGCTTTGAGCCTGCTCAGGAGATTCTGGATGAGGCTCACGAAGCTGTGGCGGAAGCTCCGGACAGTGAATACGCGCGGCGCGTTGAGTTCTTGCAGGTGGGTCTGGACCATGCCCGCATGTGCGTTGAACTCGCCGCCTCGTTCGATAATGAGGCTGTTCCGGAATACGAACGCCGCGAAGCCTATGAGCGGCTGGTGGAATTCCGCCGGACGCATGAGGCTCTCTTTTTTTCTAACCTGAGTCACGCCGCCAACATTGAGACTAATAGCTGGGGCGATCGCTCCGGCTTTATCGGGAGCGAATGACGCACACAGAAGGAGAAAGAATATGATACGCTGCATAGGGATCGCCACATCAGTTTTCTTTGCCATGGCCGCGCTCGCCTCGGGTGAAGAGGCGGCCATCGTCGAGGATGGGGAAGCCAGGGCGGTGGTTGTTGTTCCCTCCGACGCCTACCCGATCGCCGAATACGCCGCGGAAGAGTTGGTGCGTCACGTGGAAAAATCGACGGGGGTGGCGCTTTCCGTCGTCGATGAAGGGAATATCCCTGAGGAGCCAGCCGGCCGGGTATTTGTGGGAAGCACGGCCCAAGCCGCGGAAGCGGGTATCGACGTTTCCGCGCTGGCGCCCGAAGCCGTGGTTGTTGACGTAAGGGGTGGTCACTTGTTCATCGCGGCCGAGGATGGGCCGGGCGATCCCGAGAGTCAGAGCCACGCCAACCCCGGCTCGCTGTGGGGCGTGTACGACGTTCTGGACCGGGAACTGGGCGTGCGCTGGTTGTGGCCCGGCGAGTTAGGGGCCTATGTGCCTGAACGCGATTCGCTGTATGTCGAACCCGGAGAAAGGACCGTCGAACCCCACTTTCGCTGGCGGCGGTTGGGGCATGGCATCGTCGGCAATGATCCGAACATCGCCTTCACCGAAGGAGGGCTCGAAGCGTATCGCGATGCGCAGGATGCGTTTCTGCGGCGTCACCGGATGAATCAGAGCCGGCGTCCCAGTTTCGGGCATATGTTCAGCGGCTGGTGGGACGAATACGGCGAGGACCATCCCGAATGGTTTTACAAGAACGCCGAGGGTACGCGGGGACCGCTGCCAGGGATCCAGCCGTTTCAAGCGCGCAATAGCCCGTTGTGCGTGTCGAATCCGGAATTGCACGACAAAATCATCGATCTCTGGAAGGCGGATCTCGAAGAATCGGACGGCGATACGCCGGAGTTGCGCCTGCCAGAGGCCGACGCCCGCGGCATGTGCCTATGCGAGGATTGCCTGGCGTGGGACGCGCCGCAGCCGTGGGAGGGCGAAACGGACGAGCCTCACGTGTTCGCGCCCGTGAGAACTCCGTTGTCGGGTGAGGCGTGGCATCTATCAAATTACGAGCGGTTCAAGGAGCATACGGACCTGCCCGTTGTGACGCCGAGCATCATGGCCGTGCATTATCCCCGGAACGTGAGTGACCGCTACGCCCGCTTCTGGAAACTCTTGCACGAACGCGCCGCCGAAATCGCGCCCGACGTGGTGACGACCGCCTATGCCTATCTTAACTACTTCATGGCGCCTTCCGAGCCCATAGAACTGTGCTCGAACATCCATGTGGACTTTGTGCCCTGGGGCGGTTTCTGGTTCCCCCGACCCATCGACGAGCACGAGTGGGTGAAGGAGCAATGGAGGGGCTGGAAAGAAACCGGCGCTTCGCTTTCTTACCGCCCAAACTACTTTCATGATGGCTACGTAATGCCCCACGTATTCGCCCGCCAGTTTGCCGACATGTACAAATTCATCGAGCAAAACGGGGCGGTGGGCACGAGCTTCGACTCGCTCAAAGGTCAGTGGGCCGTGCAGGGGCCAACGTTGTATCTGCTCGCGCGGCTGCATACGCGGCCCGAGGCTGGAGTCGAGGAACTGCTCACGGAATACTATCAAGCCTTCGGTCCGGCGTCGACGCAAGTAAAAGCCTATTTCGATTACTGGGAGGCCTACACCACCAAGATCGATTATCGCTGGGATGAGATCGCCGAGGAGATGATCTCTCCGCCACGGGCCATCGTCCAGTGGAGGCGCTACAATACTTACGCCCATTACGCGCATCATCTTTTCACGCCGGAGGCCTTCGAACGGGGTCAAGAGATTCTGGATAGAGCAGCCGCCGCTGTGCCGGACGATCCGGAAAATGAATACACGCGCCGCGTGCGGTTCCTGCAAAAGGGCCTCGATCATGCCCGCAAGACGGCGGCGTTGACGGCTCTGTTCGAAGACGAGGAGGTCTCGGCGGAGGAACGAGAGGAGGCGTATAGGGATCTTGTCGAGTTCCGCCAACAGACCGAGGACTGGTTCATTTCCAATCTCACGCACGCTGTGCGGCAGGAGTCGACCAGTTGGGAAGGCGAACCCGGATACATCGGCGAGTAAACCTGCCGGGGACGTCGCGCCAATCCGCGGCGTCCCCAAAAACATAACGTAGTACGGACGCTGCCGCTCCGGACTGTGTTGACGGGCGCGGCCTACCAAAACGGTGCAGGATGAGCGCGCGAGAATGCGCTGTCGACGAGAGTGGCGTCACTGGTACTTAAACATGGCGGTGGCCGTGCAATCGGCGTCAGCACGCAGCCGTATCCAGTGCGCGGCGAAAGCGTGGGGGAAAACGTGGGTAATCGTTTCGCCCGCGGGCACGGCGATCTTGTCGTACGTAAAGTATGTTTCGGGCGTGTTTATGGCCCCAAATACATCCACTTCCAGCGTGAAGATCACGGTCTCATCGGAGTCATGACTTAGTGTGACTTCCTTGTGATCATAGCCGGTCATGAGATAGGGGTCACTGCGGTCTCCGGCTTTGACAGGCGTGTTTCGCCAGGGGCCGCCAACGCCGCGGGGCGCGCCCATCTTCCAGATGTCGTCGATGTCGCCAAACCATAACCCCGTCTTGTCGTCTTCCGAACGCACAAAGTGGGGGGCGGCGTCATCGGTATCCGCGGCGGTTCCCGCGATAACCATCAACCCGCGCCACGAACAGAAATCAGTGATCCGTTTGTTATGTGTGGCCACGGGTTTCAACGCGCGGACGCCGCCGGAGTTATTGCGCGGCAGCATGTAGAAGCTCCCGTGGACATTCAGCAGCGAGCGCTCGGTGACTACTTCACGGATACGCCGAGGATCGCCGCCAGGCCATGGCTCGTCGTAGGCTTCGTGGCCTTTTGGAAGCCGGTAACGCTTCCCATTCTGGACTACGATGACCGAGGCGTCGTCGATTTCGACGGTCAACCCTTCGTCGGCTGCTTGGCAAGCGCCGCCTGGTTCGATCAACGCGTTCTCCCGCAGATACTCGGCGCCGCGCGCATCGTCGGGCCGGTGATGAAGCGACATGTCCTTGTCTATCTCGTAATGACCCAACTCCGTCGTTTCCCCGTCAGCCGACACCGCCTCGGCCAGCATGTGCAGCGTTTTTAGGTCACCGCCCCGCGGCCGGATTACCCCACGTGTATAGGGCGCGCTGGCCTCCACGCTTGCCAGCGGCGCGAACATGTCTTCATTGGTGACCGCGCCGCGGGATGGACCGTAGTGGAAGTAAACGGTAGCGTTTTCAATGGCGCGGTCCACACGCGCGCGGATCCACTGCCCGTCGACATCATCTCCAATGACATGGAACGCGTAACCTTCGGCGGGAACCGCTACCTCAGCATAGCCTACCCAATCGCCCCGGCCGGTTTCGTCGATTTCCAATGTGAATACTACAGGTTCGCCGGCATCGTGGCCGAGATGGACCACCCGTTGCGCATAACCCGCAAGCAGATACGGCGCAGACGGCGCATCCGCCTCGACGCGATCCTCCATCCACGGGCCGCCCCAGCCGGCGGGTTGACCAAGGTCAGGCAGCGCGTCCCAACACGAAAACCACAGGTTTGACTGGGCTTGTCCCACCAAGGGGTTGTCGAACTGGCTGGCGTCATTGCAGGCAAAGACGATGCCGTCATTCCACGCTTGCGTATCACTCACAATCTTGAGGTAATTACTGATGGGCCGCAGGCCGGATGCGTCATCCGCGGTCAGGTGAACCGGGAAGTCAAAGAAGCCGCCATGCTTGTTCATTAGCAGGCGGGCCGGCTCGTCATCGGATGCAGGGACGGCCTCGCGGATGCG
>PUMX01000451.1 GCA_003552485.1 Candidatus Hydrogenedentota bacterium | reverse complement strand
CCACGCGCTTCTCGCCGCCGCCAGCCTCGACTCCAAGAAAATCAGCAATCGCGGCGGCGTCGTCGGCCGAGCTTACGGTGCAGTTTCCTGGCTGTTGCCTGCCCTGGAGCAAGGCCTCGGCGAAAGGGCGGCAACCCGGCTCTCCACAGGCGCCGCAATTGGTTCCGGGAAGCATCTGCTCGACTTGGTCGATGCGCGGGTCCTCGTAAACATAAAGAAAACGGTTGGCCACCGCCAGGACTGTCGCCAACGCGAGCCCAAGTCCTGCCATGACTACTCCGGCGATGAGGACCTCGCCCAATTCCATGTTAACCCATCTCCTTCACCGGTTCTTCGCGCTATTGCCTCTCACAGGTCGTGAAATGGCGCTTCTATGAGCGTGCAACTTCAATGCCAGTGCTGAACACATCCGCCGAAATGCTGTAACCTCTTTAATGGGAACATGTTATACGGATATTGCTCCACGCAACTGAAGCCATTTTGAAGGACAATTGTGTCATGGAGACACCTGTGTGTACGGCACTTGTGTCATCCCGGCCTCACAAATCTCCGCGCAACGGCCTCTTCTGGATTACCCTACAAGCAAAGTGCCGGGGCCAAGATTTGGACGGCTCGACGCGGTGATCGAGGCTGATGCACACATGTCATGCACACGTGTGTTCAAGATTGCCTGCTCTTAACGAGTGGCCCAGCCCCATCGACTGTTGCGAAGAGGGCTGTGCGTCTGTAGGCAAGGTTTGCTTGCTAGTCCGTCCTCGCGTCGGCAAAATTGCGCTGCGGGGACAAAGGCAAGGTTGCCGCGGCATTTGTCGGCCCACCTGCTCAATCGAATTCTACCAGATTGTATTTGCGTTCGTCCATACATAAACAAAGGCGGAACGCGGCCCACCGGTGCTACGTAGACGGCGATTTCGGACCATGGAAATCCTTGCAAATCCCGCAAATAGCTCGACGTCTTGGGGGATGCAATGCACGCTACCGTCATCCGCGTGTTTGCGGGTTGATAAGGCGATGACGGGGGGCGGTTCCGCTGGTTCTTCGTCGGTGCAGTGCGATATCCTTTTAAGAGTGTTTGTTTCCGAGCGTTATTCCGATGGATTGAACGAGGTGGCGCGTGCAATTTAGGCCGGTGCAATGGTTTGAATCCCTATCGTCAACGAACGACTATCTGAGGGCGGCGGTGGAGCAGGGCGTGCGGGCGCCGGCTAATGGGGCGGTGGTTGCCGCGCGCGCGCAAACCGGAGGACGGGGCAGGGAAAGCCGGCGTTGGCGCACCACGCCGGGGAAGGACTTGGCCTTCAGTTTCTTAATTGCGCGCCAGATTAAGCCTGATGCGGCGCCGTCGGTCGCGATGGCCGCCGCCTTAGGGATATGTGACGCACTGGAATCCTATGGAGCGTTGGTCCGGGTAAAGTGGCCCAACGACGTATGCACCCCGGATGGCCGCAAGCTATGTGGCATTCTTGCGCAAGCTATACCTCGTTCGCAGGATGAACACATGATTCTCGTGGTAGGGGTCGGGCTCAATGTGAATAGCAGCGACGCCGAGCTGGCCGAAGTTCAGAGGCCTGCTGCGTCGATGCGAACCGAGACCGGACAGGAATACCCCATAGACGAGGTGCTGAACACGGCGCTTGACGCCTTGGCGCGACGATTGAGCGCGTGGGAGCGCGGCGGCTTCCCCGCTTTTCGGGAGGATTGGCTGAGCCGGTGCGACGACATAGGACGAGCCCGTACAGTTTCTGACGTCAATGGCGCCGTAGAAGCTCATATCGAGGATTTCGGTGATCAGGGCGAGTTGCTGCTGCGAGGACCCGACGGCCAACGGCGGCGCGCCTATCTGCCGGAAGTCGCCCCTTCCTGACATTATGCGCCGCCCACCTAGCCCGCCTCCTAGCGTAGCCCGGCCGCTGCGCGTCTTTTGGCATAGTCCCCATACTAAAGCCCCTGTGCTGGCCCGCCGATATTAGCTTTCAGAATAACGGGTTACCCCCGTTTGGAGGACTTGCCATGGGAATACAATCAGTGTCTTCAACATCCTCCAATGCTGCACAGCAGCTTGGACTGGCCCGAACGGCCATCGGGGGAGACCAGCGCGGCGCGAAAGTCGTGAAGGCCGATCTCCTTTCAGCGAAGGAAACCACAAGCGAATCGCTGTCGCGCGACGAGCTGCGTGACACGGCGGAACGTGTGGGTAAGGCTGTATCGGTATTGAATCAAGCGCTCACTTACGAGATTGACGATACCACGGACACCATCATAACGAAAATCGTCAACCGGTATACGCGTGAGCTTATTCGACAAATCCCTCCCGAGGACGTTGTCGAGATTTCGCGGCGCTTCCACGAGTACGTTGGCCTGATCTTCAACAACGAAACATAGAACGGAGGGAAGGGCGATATGGGTAGTGGCTTTAGCGCGAGCGGCCTGATCTCGGGGCTTGACAGCAATGACATAGTTCAGCAACTCATGCAACTCGAGCGGCGGCCGATCATGCGGCTGGAAAACTCGATTGGTAAACTTGAAAAGGAAAAGGAGGCGACCAACGAACTGCTGGACAGCTTCCGTTCGCTTCGCACCCTAGCTCAAGACTTCCGGACCAACCCCGCCTTCAGCCAGTTCGAGGCGGCGTCCAGCAACGAGGACGCGGTGCGCGCTGAAGTCTCGGGCGACAATCCGGTCACGGGCACATTCGCGGTTGACGTCCATCAACTCGCGAGTCCTACGGTGGCGAAGAGCAGCGCGACCATGGGCGCCTCCATCGACACGAATGAGCCCCTCAACGATAGCGGTATCCGGGAGTCAATCAATGCGGGCCAATTCACGATAAATGGCGTGGAATTCGAGGTGGATCCTGATAACGACACCTTGGGCGATGTCATGCAAATGGTCAACGACAGCGGTGCGGGCGTTACAATGAGCTATGACGCGGACACCGACCGGGTCACCATTGCCAACGACGATGGATCAACCGACCTGATCAATCTCGGAGGCAGCCAGGATACCAGCAATTTCCTGCAAGCGGTGAATCTGACCGACGAGGCCCCGCAAGAAAACGGCGCCGTCACGAGCACCCGCACTCTGGGCGCGGTAGATCGTAATGTAACCCTCGAAGACGTGAACTTCGACGGGGGAGCAATGACCGCCGGCAGCTTCTCGATTAACGGCGTCTCGATCACGGTGGATCCCACTGAGGATACGCTGCAAACTGTACTTGATCGCATCAACAACTCCGACGCCCGTGTTACCGCATCCTACGACGAAATCAACGACACCATCCGAGTGGTTTCCGATCAGATGGGGTCGAGCACAATCAATTTCTCCTCAAACAGCAGCAATTTCCTTGAGTTGACAAACCTCGCCGACGCAGAGCAGGCAGCGGGGCAGAGCGCGCGTTTTACCGTGAATGGCGGCGAAGTTTTGACGCGTAACAGTAATACGGTATCTGACGCGATTGGCGGCGTCAGGCTTCAGCTCGACAGCGTGGGCGCAAGCACGGTTACTGTCGAGCAAGATGACGACGCGATCGTAGAGCGGGTTCGCGGGTTTGTCGATGCCTACAACGAGAATGTCGCGAAGGTGCGCGAGCTTACAAGCCGGGAAGGCGCCTTGGCTAATGACAGCACAGTCCGCATGGTGGAAAACAGTCTTCAACGGCTGTTTTCCGATGTTGTCGAAGGGGCGGGAGGTTCTTTCAGCAGCTTATTGGAGATCGGCATCTCGACGGGCAGAGGGTTTGACTCCGGCGCCGTTCCGCAATTGCAACTCGATGAAGAACAGTTTCTCGAGGCCATGCAGACGGACCAAGCCAACGTGCGCAATCTCTTTACGAACCAAGACCGGACCGGCATCGCCGACCGCACGGCCTCCTATTTGGATGAGGTCGCTTCCAGCCGGGGGGTTCTGGCCCGGCGCACTGCCCCATCGGGGAGCATCGCACAACGTATTCGGAATCTTAATGACCAAATCGATCGAACAGAAGATCGGGTGGCGCGGCGCGAGAAACGGTTACGCGCGCAGTTCACGCACATGGAACAGATGCTGGCCGGTTTTCAGAATCAAGGCGCAGCCGTAGGCCAATTGGGCGCCGGTTTTAGGATGTTCTAGT
>PUMX01000250.1 GCA_003552485.1 Candidatus Hydrogenedentota bacterium | reverse complement strand
GTGCATGAACCAGGGCCGTTTCAATTACCGGCGATCGGGCACCCACACCCGTTCTTCGTAGGTTTCGCCGGAATCCGTGCGCACCATTCGCGTCACATACCGCCCATGTTCCACCTGAGGTCCGCGAGAAGGCGCGGAGTAATATTGGGGTTGGGCGTGATACTTGCGGCGGTGCTCGCCCACCTGGTCGCCGATGAGCGCGCCCGTCAATGCGCCCGCGCCGGCGCCAATCAGCGCGCCTTCACCACCATAACCGCTTTGATGCCCAATGATCGCGCCGGCGCCCGAACCCAACGCGCCGCCAATAAGCGCGCCGTCCTGGACCGGCGTCGTCTGGCACCCGCTTACGATAAACGCGAGCGCCACAACCATCCCTGTCAACACCATTGTCTTCTTCATGAACGTCTTCCTTACCTCGTTGCAAGGGCCTTTTCCCATCCCTTGCTGTGTGTTTCGATCCTACCATGCCAAGCTTCTGAACGCACGCTTGGCGCTTACGAGATTTCTGAAATTATAGACGCTCTACAGTCATTGCTATTCACGATGTCGTCTCCACCCGGCTACGCGCCGCCGCTTACGGAAGACGCGGAAACAGGGCCTCGCCACGCTTGATCGGACCACCGCCGAAGGAAGCCTGCAGTTTCGAGGCTGAACACGGCATAAACGGCTCAACCCAGTGAGCAATCACGCGAATTCCTTGCACCATCTCCTCGAGAAATGCAAGAAGCGCGTCCGTGTCTCCCTGCTTCTGCAGATCCCAAGGCCGAACCTCCTCAATTCGTTGGTTCAGGGCGTCGGCGCTGTTCCAAAGCGCGGCCAGCGCCTCATTGAACCGGTACTCAGCCATTGCCTCGTGAAACGCTTCAGGGGCATCGGGCGCAGCGGAGGGCGGAGGCGGCGCGTAACCGGCCTTCTCCGCCAGCGTCTCGACCCGGCGAGCCAGATTCCCCAAGTTATTGGCCAAGTCCGCGTTGTAGATGTCGCGAAACCGGTCTTCGGAGTAATCCCCGTCAGCGTATGGCGAAACGGCGCGCAAGAGATAGTACCGCACCGGGTCAACACCGTATTGTTCCACCTGAACCAGCGGGTCGATCACGTTGCCCAAACTCTTGGAGATCTTCTGGCCTTCGATGGTGAGGTAGCCGTGAATGAATACGGTGTCTGGCGTCGGAATACCCGCGCTGAGCAGCATGGCGGGCCAATACACGGTGTGAAACCGGTTGATGCCTTTGCCAATCACATGCGTCTTTACCGGGCAATCCCACCAGTACTTCTTGAACGCGGGATCGTCGTCGCCTAACCCGAGCCCCGTCACGTAGTTTGCCAAAGCGTCATACCATACGTACATCACTTGGTCCGGGTCGTTCGGCACGGGTATGCCCCAATCTCCGGCCCGTTGGCGACTACGCGAGATGCTGAAATCCTGAAGACCGCCGCGAATGAATGCGAGCGTTTCATTACGGCGCGCTTCAGGCAGTATCTTGAGCCGATCTGATTCGATGAGTTCGAGCAGCGCCGCCTGGTAGTTTGACAGCCGAAAGAAGTAGTTCTCCTCCTCGACGGATTCCAGCTCTCTTTGATGCTCCGGGCAAATGCCGTCCGGCGCTTCCTTGCTGGTGTAAAACTCCTCGCAGCCGACGCAATACATGCCGGTGTAATGCTTCTTGTACATGTCCTCGGGCCGGCACATCGACCACAGTTCTTGCGCGCCGCGGAAGTGCATTTCCGAGCTTGTGCGGATAAAGTAATCGGCTGAGATGTCCAGCCCCGGCAACAACTGTCTGAATGCTTCACTGTTGCGGTCACACAGTTCCCGGGTGCTGATGCCTTCAACTTCCGCCGCCCGGACGTTTTTCAAAGAATTCTCGTCAGCCCCCGTCATAAAGAACGTATCGTATCCCCGCAACCGCAGATACCGGGCTATGGCGTCGGCCTGCACGATTTCCAAGGCGAAACCCAGATGCGGCTTGGCGTTAACGTAAGGGATGGCGGTCGAAACGTAGGCTGTCTCGGGCATTAAACTAACGGCTCCTTAACCATTGCTGTTGGTGACGCATAAGACTGTTGCGCATAATCTCCCCGCCACATCCGGGCCGTTTGCCCGGCAAGGGTTCCGGGGAGGTCAGGCGTGGGCGCTCTCGTGGCTTTCCTTGTAACTCAACAACGAGAAGGGGGCGGGTGTACGCATGACCCGTGGGGGCATTCAGTTCCCTGGGCGCCGCGCCACAGGGGACAAGTTTACGCTGTGCCGGCCACGAGGTGCAAACGGTTCGATGCGGAAGCGCTCCCGGAAAGAAAGCCAAGTTTCGAATACGCCAGCGGATCAGCACAGTTGGAGACACTGCCGGCGCCGGTTCGACGTTGGGAAATCCAGCGTGTATCATCAGGTTCTTGTCGGCATTCGGAAAGATCGCGAAACGAAGTGAGGGGTATTGTTTGGCGGTGCTCCCTGTCTACTCATGGGGTAGGCTCTTGCGAACAGTTAGGGGGAACGGGCCGCTGGGGTTCCGGCAATCATCTACGTTCTCGGTTTCGTAGCGCCAATTCCGAGAGCGTGAGGAAGGAGTTCATGCACGCTGAAGACCGCATCATTCATTTTTCGACCGAGTTAATTCACCGCTCGACCCAACACGACGTCAAATCGCTCCAGAAGCTTTATTACGAACTTTCTCAGACCAGCCACGCGAACTACCAGAGCACCGATTTTTCGAGGCCCAACCAGGCGCGTTTCTATTCACGGCGAGGAAAAGGCACGCAATCCCTGGCGTTGTTCTTGCCGGATCGGATACTGCTCATGGAGGAATGGGCCGACATCGCGCTGTCCGAGTTTCTGGCCAAGTTGGATGAAGTGGCTGGCCGCGCCATGGTGGAACTGGGAATAACCGAGTTCACTGCTCAGACTGTAACGCTTCGCTCGACGTTTGCGCTCACGGCCCACACCGACGCGCGGGTGTTCTTGCTTGAGCGGGTATGTCAACAACAGGACAAGATTGGCCCCTACTTCCAGCGCCCCGTAAGCGTGGGCGGGCTGCGCTTTGTCCTCCCCGAAACGCCGAAGTGTCTGGGAACGCTGAACGTAGTCATTGAGTCCTTCCGCCAAAGCGCCAAGGAGGTTTTCGTCGAAGTAAAGGGTGTATACCAGAGTGAACGGGTAGGGCCGGATGAGATGCAGATGCTGAAAGATAGGTTTTTCGAAGTCCGCAAATTCATCAGCGAAAACATCTTCGCGTATCTGAACCAGTTCGACGTCTCGGGAACGGAATAATGCAAACAGCTTCAGTTTTGACGGGAATAACGCAGGAAGGTATGGTGGTTAGGTGTACGAGGTGGCTATGCTTCCCCATGAAGCATCCGCTTTGTTTGCCCGTGGAGCCCTACGCGAGGACCGGATGGGCCGGTATCGCGACACGGGTTCGAGCTAACGGAAAAGGAGGATAGTACGACATGAACAGGAAAAGACGAGGAGCATTTCGGCATTTCCCGTTCGGCATCCGTTTGCTGGTCTTGGCGTTGGCTGTGACCGCACTCACTACTTGGGCCGCACCGGCGCACGGCGAAGAATTGGAGGTGGCGGATCTCAGCGGCAAGCACGTCGCCTTCCTTGTGGGCGACGGCTTTCAAGACGCCGAAACCCTCGTGCCCATGGGGCATCTGGTCAATCGCGGAGCCGAAGTAACGGTCATTGGCGTGGCGCCCGCGGTGTTTCAGGCGTATAACAGTGAAGTCAAGGTGCGTGTCGAAGCTTCGGTGAACGACGTTTCAGTGGACGATTTCGACGGGATGGTGATTCCGGGCGGCCGTTCGCCGGATTGGCTACGTGAGCACAGTGAAGTCGTTGACTTTGTACGTGAGTTTGTCGAATCCGGGAAGGTCGTGGCCGCCATCTGCCACGGACCGCAGGTCTTGGTAGCGGCGGGCGTTATGGAAGGCGTAGACGCCACGTGTTTTGGTGGCATGAGCGATGAGCTCGTCGAGGTTGGGGCCAACTATGAGGACGTGCCCTTGGCGCGCGACGGCAATATCATTACCTCTCGTATCCCTGACGATCTGCCGGTGTTCAACGAGGCCATTGAAGAAGCGCTCGCCGAAGGCTAAAAAGCCCAGCGGCTGGACACCGTTCTAACGAAGAACTGAGGTAGTGCTGCTGCGCGGCGCGATGAGTTTATCGCGCCGCGTTTCTTTGTCGCCAGCAGCGATTAATCCCGAGGGGGAAGCGGGGGAAATCCACACCAAAATGCATGCAAGCGTCTCGCCACTTATCTCGGTGTTGCTGCCATTTTACAATAGCGAGCACACGTTGGCCGAGGCTGTGAACAGCATCATTCGCCAGACCTGGCCGGAGTGGGAACTGTTGCTTGTAGACGATGGTTCCGACGACGCATCGCCCGACATCGCGGCGGAGTTTGCGGCGAAAGATTCGCGGATCCGCTTGTTCAGTTGTACGCGGAACATGGGAATCGTGGAGGCGTTGCAACAGGGCGCGGCCCACGCCCGAGGAGAGTTTCTTGCGCGCATGGACGCCGACGATTGGGCTCATCCCGAGCGTCTGACGACGCAGCAGGCGCTCATGCAAGAGGACCCCGAGCTAGGTCTTTGCGGTGCACAGGTGACTGTCTTCGGCGGGGCCGTAGGATCGGGCCGGCGCCGTTATGAGCAATGGCTTAACACGCTGCTCACTCACGAATCCATCGTCCGCGAGTTATTTGTTGAATGCCCGGTGGCCCACCCTGCATTCTTTCTGCGCCGGACGGCGTTCGAGCAGGTGGGCGGCTACCGGGACTGCGGCGAACCCGAGGATTACGATCTGGTCATGCGGTTGTGGCTGGGGGGGTACCGTCTCGCTAACGCGCCGCAAAGGCTGTTGCACTGGCGCGATGAGAGCGGACGCCTTTCACGCTCGGATCCGCGCTATTCGGAAACGGCGTTTCGGCGGCTTAAACAGCGCTTTCTCGCTCAAACCTATCTTGCCAGAGGACGGCGGTTCTTCCAATTGGGAGCAGGGGAGGTGGGTAAGCGCTGGCTACGCGATTGGCCCAATGGGATGCGCCCGGAAGCCGTGGTGGACATCAATCCTCGAAAAATCGGGCGCTGGATTCACGGATTCCCGGTTATTGCGCCCGAAACCCTGCCGCCACCCGCCGACTGTTTTATCGTCGCGGCCGTGGGCGCGCCTGATGCGCGGGAGACCATCCGCGCGTGGTTCAGCGAACGCGGCTACAGCGAGATCGAATCGTATGTGTTTCTTGCCTAGTCCGGCGCGCCCCGCGTAGGGTATGGCGTAGCAGCGCCTCGTAAACACGCCGGGCAAGCGGGGGCGAGCCCGTTCGCGCAAGCCGGCATTGCGGGAAGACAATCAGCGAGATTGTAAACCTTTCCCATTAGGAGCACGTTACCCAATTTGAAACCGGACAGGCAGCAGAACTTGGGGACACTGAGTGACGAGCAACTCGCCCTAGCGCTGAAAGCCGGGAATGAGCGGGCGTTCGATGAGCTTGTGCGCCGGTTTCAGGGGCGGGTGTATGCCGTGGCGTTTCGGATCACGACCAACCGCGAGGACGCGTTGGATGTCGCCCAAGAGGCGCTTGTAAAGGCGTACCGGAAGATCAATAGCTGGGAGCCGACTGGCGGTTTTTTGCCATGGCTGCTTCGATTAACGTCGAATCACGCCATCGATCATTTGCGTCGTCAGAAGCGCCAGAAGCATCAGCCGCTCGACGAAGCGGCTATCAACGAGTATTCGTTGGAAACCGGCGATGAAGCGCCGGCGAACACGGAGCGGGCGGTGCGCGCCAAGGAAATTGGCGAGCAGGTTGATGCGTCGCTGCACGTCCTGTCTCCAACGCAACGGATTGTATTCGTGATGCGGCATTACGAGGGAATGCCACTAAACGAGATCGCAGCGGTGTTAGGATGCACAGTGGGGAGCGTGAAAGTCCATCTGTTCCGCGCCATGAAGAAGCTTCAGAAAGAACTCAAGCATTTTCGTGACGAGGGCGGCTGAGGAGCAAGGACGCTTATGTTGGGATGCTATTTTGTGCGGGGTTCGTTGGCGGCCAGCGCATATGACGAACTTGCCGAAAGGGAGCAAGAGCGGCTGGATCGGCACTTGAGGCGTTGCGCCAAATGCAGGGAGCGCGCCGCCTCTTTCCGCAAGCTGGCTCAAGCCCCTCGAACGCCGGCGCCCGAGCCCGGTCTTGATTTGGTTTCATTGGCGCGCCGGCGCCTGAACGAAAGGTCTGTTTGGGCGCACACTCCCTCGAACTCACCGCCTCTCAGAGGACGCTTACCCGTATTTGCGGCCGCCGCCGCGCTGGCAGTGGGCGCGTTTGGCCTTGCCGCCAGCGGATTGCTCACGCTGCCCGAAGGCGATTCCGCTCTCGACCGGCCGGGATTTGAACAAGCGGAGGACGCATCTGGACAACCGGGCATACTGCAGGAGTCGGCCGCTTTGGCGGCGAACCACGACTACGCGGGCGCTTACCGCGCTCTTGATAACTACCTCACTGATACTGATCAAGCAAATGACGAACTGAGCGGCCCCGTCCTTTTGGCGATGGCGGACTTGGCCTACGAGAAGCTCCAGTGGTTCGACCGCGCGCACGAAGCCTATGAACTCGTGGTTCGGCACAATCGGGAGTTGCTTGAAGAACGAGACCGAATGGCGGAGGTGGTTCTGCGCTGGAACGTGCTTGCGGAGGCCCGCAAAGTGGACTACGCCTCCGTGCACGCGTTATTCGCAGCGCGCGACAGCGCGCGGGGAGCTTTTGACGAACTCCAAGGAGTTGTCGCCCAGTACCCGGGCACATTTGTCGCCTCGCAAGCGGTGCGCGAAATGGCCGCGGCGGTCGAGGACACTCCCGGCGAACCCATTGAAGCGCTTGCCGCCGCACGCAACCATGTGACAGATCCCATCGTACAAGCACAAATAGATCTCGAGCTGGGCTACGCCTACCTCAACACCAGGGAGGACACAGCAAGGGCGAGACAGCATTTTCTGGCGGCGTCCGAGTGCCGCAATTCGGAAGTCGCACAACGCGCAAACGCCTCCTTAGCAAGTTTGCGGGAAAGAGCTGAGCCCTGAACCGGCCGCCCTCGGGAGCGGTTCGGCGATGAATGCGTTGCCTGCGCTATGATGCCGTCAGCAGGGCTTCCAGTTGCTGGTGGTTAGCGGCTATTGCGTCTTGGGTTTCCTTGCGAAACGTTTTAAGAGCGCGGCTGTTCATAACGGCCGGTGGGTAAATGGGAGGGGCATAGCGCCCTACAATGCGGCCGAACGGTTTGGGAATGATCATCCGGTCCCACGATCGCATGCGCCAGGCGGGCTGCGCCACCAAGGCAATAGGCAGAATCGGAAGTCCGCGTTTTCCCGCCAAAATCGGGGCTCCCGGCTTGACTTCGTGCCGGGGTCCGCGCGGACCGTCCACAGTCAAAACCAGCGAGGCGCCATAATCCAATGCCTTCGATAGCTGGCGAAGCGCTTGAAAACCGCCTTTGGAGGAGGATCCTCGAAGAGCAGGCAGGCCGAACAGCTCAGCAAAGCGGGCGGCCAGTTCGCCATCATAGCTATGGCTGGTCAGGGTGTGTAGACCGCTGTTGCGCAACGCCCAAATGCCGAGCGCCAGGCTCTCGTGCCAACCGCAAACGATTACTTGCCCGTACTCATTCTCGACGGCCTCGTAATAATGCCGGTTATGGATTTCCATTCGGCATGTCCAGCAGAGTGTTCCAAAAACCCAAGCCGCCGCGCGTGGAATGATTGGCAAGCCCAGCCGTTGGAGCGGGGTATACGTTTTGGCGCTGGCGTAATCCAGCCCTGTAATCCGCACGGATCTCGGAATCATCGCTACCGATTATTGGGGCGACGGCGAGGAATCTGGCCGCTCTTAGCTGGCATTTGAGCGCGTCCGCACAAAGCTCTCCTCGAACCCGTCTTTATCCTTGAGTTCCTCCAACACCCGTTCCGCGCTTTCGCGGTCCGGATAGGAGCCCACAAAAATGCGCAGGTGCTGGCCATCTTCCGATTGGGCCACTTGGGTGTTGATATTGGTGCGCGACTGAATCTCCCGCGCGTACGCCGCGGCTTTGGTTCGGTCGGCCGCGCTGTAAGCCACCACTTGAATACTGTATGGTCCAGAAGCGGAAGCGGGGGACTCTTCGTCATCGACGGTAAGCGGCTCGATATCGAGGGATTCCTCAACCTCGTCTTCCGGCGGCGTGGACTCCTCTTCCGGCTCGTCAGGCTCTTCGGGGTCCTCGGCTGGCTCCTCGGGCTCTTCAGCTGGCTCCGATTCTTCGGGAGCGTCGTTGGCGTCTTCAAACGCCGGGGGAACCGGCTCACGCTCACGGCCACGCGAGGGCCGGGGGGTAGCGTCGCGCTGCCGCGCATCAGCGCTAAGGCCGGGGGGCGCTGGAAGTTCCGTGCTGCGCACGCGTCCATCGCCCGTGGAATCACCCGGTAACCCAATCGGCCGTGGACTGACCTGAACGCCTTCACCTTCCGGTTCACGGTCGGCGCCATGGGATGATCGTTCCTCGGCCGTTCTTTCATCCCCCAAACTGAATAAGCGCGCATCGGTGTAGCTGTGATCGTGGCGTCCCACAAGAACACCGACAAGGAAACTAACAAGGCCCAGCAACAGGATTGTGCATATGGCCATCACCAGTTGGCCGGGCGAGAACTCGAGTGTGTGTTTGTCCACGTCGAAAAGTGACTTAGACCGCTTCCCGCGCATGATTCTGTTCTCCGTCGCCAGTTTCGGGATTCTCCCCGCCTTGCGTCACTTCACCATCGGATAAATCTACCGCATCATGGGCGCCATTGGAGGCCCCGTCGCCGTCTTCGCCGGAACAGGCGGGCTCGTCCTCTGGAGCCTCCAACTCAGCAAGCCGCTGCAACAGGGCGTTGCGGCCTTCCTCGAGTTCGTCGAAACTCAGATTTGGATCATGCACCTCGATGAGGCGGTCCTCGTGCTTATCGGTATACAACGCAATCTTGGTTTCGCCGTCCGCCTCGTCCGATTCCTTAATGAGCCGAAAGACTTTTTGCCGACGCAGGAGTTGCGCCGCGAGGTAGGCCTTCGCGAGGTCCACTCGCTCGGCGCTTTCCACGGACTCATAGAAGGCCTGCCGCAGCGGAGAATGCGCCTCTGGGGGTTCGGCGTTAACCACAGCGGGATCGTGATAGACGGGAAACCATGAGGAATACGCCTGCTGAGCCTTTTCGTCGGTCCAACAGGCCTGACAGAAGTCCTCCCGCACCAATCCTTCTTCTGTTTGGCGGACACGGGAGGCAAGCTGCTGACCATGCGCAAACTCGGTTTCGCACGCCGCGCATACTCGGGCGCTCTTACCGATCTTTATTTCCATTCAGCGTCACTTTCCCCTTAAACTACACATCATCTTGTGCATTGGATGACCGCACCCCCAATTTTTAGCATACTCACGCGGATTTTTCCAGGGGTTTGTTAGCGCTACGCGCCGAATGAGTTCCTTGCGGCTCAGAAACCGTAGGGGCCGTCTTGGCGCCGCGCGCGGAAGGCTTCATAATTTGCGCGCCGATTATGCGCAACCCGATGGGCGCGAACTGGCGGGTCAGCTCTCGTCCTCAGCTTCCTCGGGCTCTATATCCCGCTGCTCCGGTCGCACCACCCAATCGAGGCCTTTCGCTTCAATGATCTGCTGACGCAGCTTTTCGGTGACCTCCGGGTTCGCGCGTAGATATTGCCGGGTGGCCTCGCGGCCTTGACCAAGATTCTCGCCGTTCATGGAAAACCACGAGCCGCTCTTCTGAATGATCTTTTCTTCGACCGCCAGATCCAAGAGATCGCCTTCCGTCGAGATACCCTGGTTGAAAAGAATGTCGAATTCGGCGACCTTGAAAGGAGGCGCCAGCTTGTTCTTGACCACTTTGGCGCGCACACGATTGCCGATTTCGCTGTCCTTGTCCTTAATGCCGGCTATCCGCCGCACATCGATACGCATACTCGAATAGAACTTTAACGCCCGGCCGCCCGTCGTTGTTTCGGGGCTGCCAAACATCACGCCGATCTTCTCACGAATCTGGTTGATGAAAATCACCAGGGTCTTTGAGCGGTTAATCGCCGCAGTGAGTTTGCGCAACGCTTGTGACATGAGACGCGCTTGCAGACCCACATGCTGATCGCCCATCTCGCCCTCGACTTCGGCCTTGGGCACCAGCGCCGCTACCGAATCAATCACGATGATGTCCACCGCATTGCTGCGCACCAGTGTCTCGCAGATCTCGAGAGCTTGCTCAGCGGAATCAGGCTGGGATACGAGCAGATTGTCGATATCAACGCCGAGCCGGGTGGCAAAACTCGGATCCAAGGCATGCTCCGCGTCAATCACGCATGCAATACCGCCAGCCCGCTGCGCATTCGCCACTACATGCATCGCCAGGGTCGTTTTGCCCGAGGATTCCGGGCCAAACACCTCGACCACACGGCCACACGGCAATCCGCCCACGCCGGTGGCGATATCAAGCGACAAACTGCCGGACGGAATCGCACGCACCTTGTTCACAAAGCTCTCATCACCCAACCGCACCAGCGTGCCTCGCCCGAACTGTTTTTCCAACTGCGAGACCGCCACATCCAGCGCCTTGCTTCGGCCTTCGTCGTTTACTGTAGCCATGGCATCGCCTCCTCCCACTAGATACTGAACATATGTTCACCGATTGGCGCTATCCTGCCAGAACGAGCCTCCCATGTCAAGCGCCCATCTACCCGCCGCACACGCAGTGGTTGCAGCGCACGCTGTGAAGAACTGACGAGAGACCATTTCGGGGCGCCGCCCGATTTCGGGCGATGGGGTTGTAAGCCGTTAATGGCCATGCCGCATTCTACCTTGGGGCCACCCTGGCATTCTAACACCGGTATTTGAAATGGATAAGGGACACGTTGGCGGCGATAATGGTGATGCTGGAGGTCACCCGGGTTTAGGCCGCGCCAAGAACATATGGCATTCTGGTATCCGATCCTGCCATCCAGAAACTGAGGCCGAAAGGGGAGAGACATGAAATATCATTACCTGTGCGCAGCATTGGCGGCGGCGTTGCTGTCCGTTACGGGCGCCATCGGACAGGAATTCGCTTTACCCCCGCTGGATCACCTGGACACCGATACGGGCTGGCGCCTGTCAGATGGCGAGGGCGAGGCCTACGTTGTTGATGGTTCACCGGTGCTTTCGGTAACGGGCACGGGCGATAGCCATACATACTGGCGCACGCCGGGGCTCGATTTCGAGCCGGGCGCATTATATCAGCTTGCGTTTTTCGTGCGCGGCGACGGCGTCGCCTCGGGCAGCGCCGTAACCGGCCCAGCGTTCTGCAACCGTGATATTCTCTCGCCCGGCGAGGAGTGGATGCGGGTTGTCTCGTACTTCGTCACCCCGGATCCGCTGCCGGCTGGTTTGGACTGGCTCCGGTTCGGTCAATGGCATGCCGACGGGACCATTGAATTCAGGGATGTGTCATTACGCCGCGCGGAAGCTGTACACAAACGGCATGACGAAATTCCGCTGGGGGAGGGCGAATCCATTCACGAAGGCGTTTACTACTTTGAGGCCCCGATATCGTATAGGCCGTCGAATTACAGCCGTCCGCTGGCCACGGCCCAGTGTGTGTTCAACACCAGCCGCTGGAGCTTCGCGGACGAAGACGATACAGTCACCTACCGTCACGCCGCGCCGGGTCATCCGTTCACCAATGGCGCGCTTTCCATAACGTCACCTTACCACCAGACCGGCCGCGTCCGCGCCGAGGTGAAGGCCGATGATGGCGATTGGCGAACGCTGGGCCACGTCGCAGGGGAAGGTTCGGAGCGTTTTGAGTTTCCCTCAGAAGTCTTCCCGGCCAGCGAGCTTCGGGTGCGTCTAAAGGGAGAAGAAGACGCCAACGGTATGGCGGTTCAGATCCACGGCTATCGCATCGAGGGCGCGCTCGCGAATAATCCCCCGGACGTCACAGGCGCAACGGATTTTGTGGCGATCGAACGCGCGGATGGGCCCGTGGAAACCGCCGTCGTTTCGCTCGGCGAAGGCGTGCCGGGCGGCGACAATCTTATCAAGCTGGAAATGGAATCGCCCTTGGACGAAGCCATTGCGTTAACCGGCGAGATCACAGTGAGCAAGGGGGATGGGGGAGTAGTCCACCGGCAATCCGTCGGAAAAAGCATTGCGCCTGGCGCCCAGCAGATTGCGTTGCCCTATGAGGTCCCCGGGGCGGGCGAATTCGAGCTGCGATGGACACTCGACGCTGCGGGATACGAAGCATCACACCATCTCGCCGTCGCCGAATTGTACGAGGCCGGCTACGGAGCGCGCTTGCCCGGGGAGGACGAACTCGGGCTGTGGTGGGCTTCCTCGGGCTGGAAGATCAGCCGGGAACGTCCTTTGCCACAAGAGGAAAGCGGAGCGATTACGCTTCGCGCGGCGCGCAACGAAGCTGAAGCCGTTCAGTTAGTATTGCGGCCTGAAGCGGATCTGCATAATGTCTCCGTCACGGTGGACGCTCTCGAAGGGCCCGGCGGCGCGCAGCTCGATGCGGACGCGATTGACGTGCTTAAGGTAGGTTACGTTTTTGTTCGGCAACCCACCGATGAACGCGGCGCCGTAGCGCCGTGGCCCGATCCCTTGCCGCCGCTCGACAAACCCATTGATGTCGCCGCAAACCAGAATCAACCCTTCTGGGTGCGGGTGGCCGTGCCGGAGGATACGGTAGCCGGAACCTATAGCGGAGAGATTATGGTCGAAGCCCAGGGTCATGCCGCATCTGTTCCCATCGAAATCGAGGTCTACGATTTCACATTGCCTCGGACCAGCACGTGCGAAACCGCGTTTGGTTTCGGCGCCCAACGCGTGTTCGAGCGCCACGGACTCGAAACCGAGGAACAGCGGCGCACCGTTGTCGACAAGTACCTGAAATCCTTTAGCGCCCATCGTGTCTCGCCATACGACCCTGCGCCATTGGACGAGTTCACGGTGACCTGGCCAGAACCCGCGGAAGTGACGGAGCTTGTCGAAGAGCTGGGCGTCGAGGAAGCCGTTGACGCACTGGAGATCGGTGTCGATTGGACCGCTTGGGAAACGGCGATGGAAAAGGCCATCGACGAGTACGGCTTTAACACTTTCCGGCTACCATCCACCGGCATGGGCGGAGGCACTTTTCACGCGCGCTATGAACCGCAATTGCTTGGATTCGGCGCAGAGGATCCCGAATACCGGGCCCTGTTCACCGCCTATTGGCAGAAGATCGAGGCAAAACTAACGGAAAAGGGCTGGCTCAATAACGCGTATCTGTACTGGTTCGACGAGCCTTCGCCCGATGACTACGAGTTCGTGATGAACGGCTTCGAACGCATACGTGAAGCTGCCCCTGGCATCCAGCGCATGCTTACCGAGCGCGTGACCGAAGAGCTAATCGGCGGACCGGACATCTGGTGTCCCGTGTCGCCTCAGTTCGATATAGACGACGCGGACGCGCGGCGCCAACACGGCGAGCGGTTCTGGTGGTACGTCTGCACCACCCCGAAGGCGCCCTACGCCACGCTGTTCATCGACCATCCCGGCACGTGTATGCGCGTTTGGCTCTGGCAAACATGGGAGCGTGGCATTGACGGCGTGCTCGTCTGGGAGACTACCTATTGGCACAGCGACGAGGCGTATCCCGATAGCTTACAGAACCCCTACGAGGATCCCATGGCCTGGCAGACGTACTACGGGATAGAGCCCGGTACGCGGCAGCCTTGGGGCAATGGCGATGGACGTTTCTTGTATCCGCCGAAAGCGGCCGCCGATGGGAATCCGGAGGAGCCCGTGCTCGAAGGACCGGTGGATAGTATCCGCTGGGAAATGCTTCGGGACGGCATCGAGGATTACGAGTACCTCGCGATCCTTGAGCGGTTGCTGGACCGCCACGCAGCGGCTTTGGAAGAAGATGAGCGCGAAGGCTACGAAGCGCTGCTGAAGGTTCCAGCCGAGATCACCGCCAGCATGACTGACTTCACCATGGACCCCGCGCCCATTGATGCGCGCCGGCACGAGGTCGCCCGGGCTATTGAAAGGCTTAAGGGTCTGGAGGATTAGCGTTTTCGAGAGGCATTCAAACAGCGATTCTGCAAGAAAACGCGTGCGACGCCTCGAAAAAAGCAAGGGAATTCATGTATCCTGATAACGAGTAGCACAGACAATAAAAACAAACACTATAGCGTTTGTCTGCTATGGGAGTTGTTCCCGTGCCTCTATTGAAGGGGGATTCGCCTTTCGAAGGATGTTCTTGGGCGAATTCACAGGAGAAAGGAGTTAATCCCGCATGAATCGGACAGACATTGCCAAGCTACAGTCAATGCAAGCGTACCCGTCGATCTCTCTGCTCACGCCCACGCACCGCACCGCGCCGGAGAACGAGCAGGATCCCATCCGAATCAAGAATCTCATCCGGGAAGCGGAGGAACGGCTGGGCCAGGAATTCAGCAAGCGCGAGTATGGGCCGTACATTGAGCGGCTTGAAAAGCTTGCGCAGCAGATTGACCATCGTTACAACCTGGACGGGTTGGTGATGTATGTGAACCAGGACTACGAAGACGTGTACAAGCTGCCGTTTGCGGTGGAACCGCGGGTGGTAATCGACGAAACCTTCTACACCCGCAAGCTCGTCCTCGCCATGAACAGGCTGTACAACTACTGGGTACTGGTGCTTAGCCTCGAACCGACGCGCCTTTTCGAGGCCACACGCGAAACGCTGAAAGAGATCGATGACGGAACCTTTCCCATGCCGTACTCCGGCCCGGGCGAGATTCCGCGTCTGCGCAACGAGGAAGGCGTGCCGCGCGCCAGCGAACGAGACGAACGGGTTCGCAAGTCTTTCCGGGAAGTCGACCGGGTTTTCGGCGAATACGCGAAGAACGACAATTACCCTTTGGTCGTGTGCGGCGTGGAGCGCTACTTGACCTTGTTTGATCAAGTCACAGAGCACAAGAACCGAATCGCTGCGCGCGTAGCCGCGAACTATGTGGATGCCTCGCCGCATTACATCGGAGAGAGGGTCTGGCCGGAAGCGAAAGCGTACTTCGACCAGAAACGTCTGAGCCATCTGGAAACATTGGAGGCGGCTATGAAGGAGCGCCGGGTCGCCAGCGGCGTCGAGGACATCTGGCAGCTCGCTAAACAAGGGAGAGGGCAGTTGCTTCTGGTCGAAGAGAACTACCATTATCCGGCTGTGACCGAGCAGGACGGCTGGGTGATCCGGCCAGCCGAGGATCCTACCGCGCCGGGCGTCATTGAAGACGCAGTGGACGATGTCGTCGAGGAGGTGCTGAGCAAAGGTGGCGAGATCGTGTTCCTCGAAGAGGGCCGCCTAGAGGAGCATAATCACATCGCCATGGTGTTGCGCTAGTACGTGGCGCGGCGCTAGGAAGCCGGTTCATGGCTGGCGATCGTCACCCGCAAGCTGCGCAGCCGGTTTAGCGCGGCGGCAAGTTCGAGGGGGCGGGGCATGGCGAAGGCGCCGGGATGGCGTTCGCCGCGGCGGAAAGGATCGAGGATGTCCAAGCCTTCGCGGTTAAGCATATCCATCACAGCCGCCACTACCTCGGGAACCGTCGCCGCGCCGTCCATAAAGCGCTGGGCGGCCAAGTGCATAGCGTAGCCCACGGCACGGGTCTGGCTGACGTCGACAAGCTGTTCAAGGCAACGCAGGTCCACGGTCTCGCCGCCGAACGCCAGGGTCTCCACGTCCTTAGCGTCGATCTTCACATCCCGCTTGCCGCGCGAAGGATCCAGGCTTGACGCCTTCGGAACGCGGCGCCGTTGCTGTTGCAGGGGCGCCGCGGTCTCGGCGGCGCGGCCGCTGGGCTGTTCACGGGCGATTCGCTGGGCTTCCTGCGTTACGTCAGCCGGCCGGTAGTCACGCATCATGATAACCTGGTCCGCCACGTCGAAGTAATCGCCGCAGCCGCCCATGACAAGCACGGTGGACACGCCAAAGCAGTCGTAAAGTTCCCGGACGCGGTCGATGAACGGCGTGATGGGCTCATGCTCCTTGTGGACCAGCGCCTGCATGCGGCTGTCGCGCACCATGAAGTTAGTGGCCGAGGTGTCCTCGTCAAGAAGCAGGGCCGAGGCGCCCGCCTCGATGGCCTCGACGATATTCGCCGCCTGGCTGGTGCTGCCGCTAGCATCCTCGGATGAGAAGGCCGTGGTCGAGCGGCCCTGCGGCAACTCGCTGATGAACGGACTGATGTCCACCTGCTCGACGCGGCGGCCGTCTTCTGCGCGAATCTTCATCGCCGCCGCATCCGTAACCACGAATTCACGGCCGTCGTCCGGTATCTTGGGATACACCCCGCGCTCCAAGGCATGGAGCAGGGTGGACTTGCCATGGTAACCGCCGCCAGCGATAAGGGTTACGCCATGAGGAACGCCAAGACCGGTGATGGCGTCAATCTCGTCGTTATCAGGGCCGGGCAAGGGGTTGGGTATCGCAACGGTAACCTCCAACTCCGGAGGCGATTGAAAGGGGACCACGGAGCGGCCTCTCAACGGCTTGTCGCTCGCGCCGCTTTCGCGGGGCAGCACGGCCCCGTTCGCTACGAATGCAACCAGCCCGCGGTCCGCCAATTGCGCGCGAACGTGCTCATGATTCTCGACGTAATCAACAAATTCGCGGACCGCATCAGGCTCCAGAGACCGCCAAAGCAGCGCCTGCGCGACAACGTCCTCGAGATCGCCGCACAACAGCTCCTCGGCTTCGCGTCCGAGCACGCGCCGGCCCGCGGCGGGCAGACCCACCTGCACGCGGCCCTCGACCCAATCTTCAGTCACCCGGACCGCCGTGCGCTCGAGCACGCATTGCTCGCCCGCGTCAACGAAGATGCGTCCGCTCTTACCAGACCCGTGGTCCGGCTTCTCGACCCTACGAATCGCGCGGCGAATGGACCGGCACAGAAAGTCTTCGAGGGCGATCCGGCGGATCTTGTTCTCCCAGTGCTCGGCCGGTAGCCTGGCCTCTGACTGTGGCGCGCGGATTCGCAGCTTTGACGGCGCCGCGAAGGGATCGCCTTGCACGTGGTCAATGTACAGCGTCCACGTTCCGAAATCGTAGGCCCCGGCAATGTCCTTGTAGGCCTTATAGCCGCGGCCGTCGATCCGCCGAATGGT
>PUMX01000473.1 GCA_003552485.1 Candidatus Hydrogenedentota bacterium | reverse complement strand
TCCAAGGCTCAGCGCGGCGGCGCCAAGGCCAGCGCGTTTAAGGAAGTCTCGTCGTCTCATGATCGCTGCTCCAGATGCCGGTTTGGGGTTTGGGGTTCCGGGTTCCGGGGGCGGCGCACTCGGCGGCGCGCCCCTCTACCCAAGCGCTCGGCTCCTATCCCGGCGCCCGAGACCCTAAACCCCGAACCCTAAACCCTAAACCCTAAACCCCGAACCCGATTCAGCCCTCGCGGATTTCGCGGCGCTCCTGGTCGAAGACCTGGCGTTTACCAGTGTCAAAGGCTTTCATGGCCATGAGCCCGGCGACGGTGTGCTGATAGCCCGCATCCAGGGACGCGTTTGGCGTTTCCCGGGTGCGCAGGCAGCGCAGCCAATCCAAGGTGTGGTGGGGATGCTCGACAGGCTCGACATCTTCTTCCTCGTCCACTACCGCATCGCCACGGTCAAACACGCCCGCGCCGGAAATGGTGGGGCTGCCCCAACTGGGCATATCGATTACGCCGCGGTCTCCAAAGATTTTGCAGGAGTTGCCGCTGCCGTTGCCGAAGTTCGTGGAATAGGAAACCATGAAACCTTCGGGATAGATCCACTGCGCCTGGATGTGGTCGGGACACGTGAATTCGTACTCATCGATCCACGAGTAGATTCCGCCCAGGCACACGGCGCTTTCCGGGAACGTAGCCCCTGTGAAGTAATGGACCAGGTCGACGAAATGGCTGCCCAGACCGGGCACGGGACCGTCTGAGAACTCACGATAGCCGTACCAGCCCGAGTACAGGTTCGGATCGAAAGGCCGCATGGGCCGGTCCATGAGAAACTCCGCCCAGTCCACGTCATCCTCTTCTACGTCTTGCACATACTGGTACCAATAGGGCCGCGAGCTGTTCCGGCATTGCTCGATGCGGCTGATATTGCCCAGGGCCCCCTCGCGCACGAGCTTGCGAACGCCGGTCAGGCTGTCCATGCTGCGCAACTGCGTACCCGCCTGCACCACGAGATTGTTTTCCTTCGCGGCGTCGTATGCGGCGTTGAGCGACTCCATATCCATGGAGATGGGCTTCTCGACATAAATATCCTTACCGGCGCGGGCGGCCGCCTCCATGTGCGTGGTGTGTTGATGGTCGCACGACGTGATGACTACCGCGTCGACATCGTCCAAGGCGACCAAGTCGGTATAGGACACGAACTGCTTGGGTTCCCGGCCGTACCATTCTTCCTTGCAGGCCAAGGCCGCCTCTTCCCGGCGCAGCCGCCACGGGTCGCAAACGGCGGTAATTTCCACGTTGGTTTCCTCGGAATACTCGTGTATCGAGGGCATGATCGACCGGTATCCCCTTGCGCCGCAGCCAATGACGCCGATGCCGATGCGATCGTTGGCGCCCTTCACCCGGCGGTAACTCGCGGCGCTTAGCGAGGCCGCCAACACGCCCGCGGAGGCGGTCTTCATAAATTCTCGTCGCGTCGAACCTGACATAATTCGGTATTCCTTTCTCTCTTTTGCCTTCTCAGCACACCGTTTTCGCTAAGCTAGATCGAAACACCAAGCAAGCAGTGTATCAAGCTAGCGACCCGCCGGCCCATCAGCCAACACGATACAGCATACCCTTTTGTTTCCCATGGAATCACTTCTGAATTGAATGAGGACAGTATTCCATCGAACCCGCGGCGCCATAAGAAGGAAGTTGTGGATATTTTTCGTCAGCGGGACACGGCTCGTGGTCAATAATTGGCGGGGCTTAGTCCTCAATCGCCGGAAGGGGTGGCGTCAGCTTTTCCACAAGTCTTTCATACGCCATCGATGCGAGCGCTCGTTCATTCTCTATTGCTGGGGCCGATTGGCCACTTGCTAACTGGCTTTTTAGGATGCCTCCCTGGAGGCGTTCGAGGGGATGGCGATCACCCGGCTCTTGAGCGCCAAGGATTCCGGTTTGGCAAATGTGTGCTATACACTGTAAGATTATGACCTCACGCTTGGAGCGTGTGCCGGCGTTGACCATGGGGGTGGCGCTGGAAAGTGACGATGGCTGCTATCTTCAGAGATAGCGCATATGAGGAAGGTGATCCTATGTTTAAGATTTTCTTTGCTTCACTGTTTGCTGTGGCCCTTGCGGTTACGAGTGTGGGTTGTGGCCCGGGAGATGAGGTCGAGCTCGAAGCGCCGATCACGGATGAAGATCTGGAAGATTTCGAAGAGGAAATGTAACTCCAAGGCGAATCGCGGCGAGCCTCGGATTGGAAAGGGGAACCATCGTCCGGGTATCGCTGGATAGCCTGAGAACGGCCGCCTTGGGCGGCCGGGATAATGCTTGTTTGCACGGGGATGGCGGCCTAAGGCTCCATCCCCGTGTAGATTTGTGATGAGGCGCTTACAAGCGGAGCCTGCGTGAGGAGGATGGCGCGAATGCGGGGATACTTGCCTGGCAGGGCGCGCGTGGACGCTCATCGGAAGCGCCGTGTGCGCCGGCGACTAGATGCGTAGTGGGCGGATGTAACGCCTCCAGCGAGTGGAAAGGCGCCGAAATAATAGAAGAAACCGGCGTCCGAAAGCGGGGCGCGTGCGGACGCCGGCTGCGTTAATGACCCCCTGTTGCACAGGGTTAGCTGTTATTGCCCAATGTCCAGTCGATGAACGCCTTGAGCTCGCGAGAGCGCGTGGGGTGGCGCATCTTGCGCAGGGCCTTGGCCTCAATCTGGCGCACGCGTTCGCGAGTGACGTTAAACACGCTGCCTACTTCTTCAAGCGTGCGCGGGTAGCCGTCGCCGAGGCCAAAGCGCAGGCGCAGCACCTTTTCTTCCCGTTCGCTGAGCGAGGATAACACCTTGTCCAATTGCTCCTGGAACACGCTGAACGCGGTGGTGTTCGCCGGCGAGTCGGCGCCTTTGTCTTCGATGAAGTCGCCGAAGTTGCTGTCGCCGTCATCGCCTACGGGCGCTTCGAGGCTAATGGCTTCTTGGGCGATTTTGAGAATTGAACGCACCTTATCGGCGGACATCTCCATCTCGGAGGCGATTTCCTCGGCGGTCGGTTCACGGCCATACTCCTGGACGAGGCGCCGGCTGGTTCGTATGAGCTTGTTGATGGACTCGATCATATGCACGGGGATGCGGATCGTGCGCGCCTGGTCAGCGATGGATCGTGTAATAGCCTGGCGGATCCACCACGTGGCGTAGGTGCTGAATTTGTAGCCGCGCTGGTACTCGAACTTGTCCACCGCTTTCATCAAACCGATGTTGCCCTCCTGGATAAGGTCGAGAAAGGACATACCCCGGTTCGTGTATTTCTTCCCAATGCTGACGACCAAGCGGAGGTTCGCCTCCACCAGCTCCATCTTGGCTTTGTAGATTTTCTCTTCTTTTTGTTTGATAACGTCTATGAGTTCACTGATTGCATCGGGGTCCAGCCGCGCGTCAGACACGATCTGGTCGATCTTGCGTTGAGCCAGTTGCAGCCGGCGTTCAGCGTCGAGGATAACGTCCTTGTCCACACCAAACTTGGCAGCGTTCGAGGCATTTCGCCGCACCTGGCTAGCCATTTTGTGAATCTGCTCAGCATCGTGGCCGATCTCGCGCTCAATACGGTCTATCTCGTCCTGGGCCGTCATGATGCGCCGCTTCAATCCCTTGATCTTACGAGCGATCTTGAGGATTTCCTTCGATTTCAGCTTAAACTTGCGGGCAATTTCCGCTTGCTGGCCGCGGAGCTCCTGGATGCGCTCCTGGATGTTGTCCCGGCTTTTTTGCGATAGATTCGAGCGGCGGCTGCGCTTCTCCTGACTCTCGATCTGTTGTTCGATATTGGCCAACTCTTCCATGAGCTTTGGCAGCCGTTTGACGAACTTTTCCTGCTCCTTGGGCTCCTCAATATCCGTGATCTGAGCGAAGGCCAAACGCCCGGCGAGGATGCGCGCCACCATCATCTGAATTTCCTTGAAGGTATAGGGCGTATGGAGAAGCACATCAGTTAGCTCGTTTTCCGCGGCCTCGATGCGCTTGGCGATCGCGACTTCCTGGTCTTTGGTCAACAGGGGCACCCGGCCCATTTCGCGCAAATACATGCGGACGGGGTCGTCGGCCCGTTCCATGCGCGTATGGGCGGCGTCTTTACGCGCCTCTTGCCGGCGAGCCT
>PUMX01000564.1 GCA_003552485.1 Candidatus Hydrogenedentota bacterium | reverse complement strand
TTCAGAAATACGCGCGCTACCTCAGACACTTCCACGCCAATGACGAGAACCTCGAAGGCCCCGGCTTTGGCGATGTTGACTTCGCGCCCATATTCGAGGCGTTGAAGACCATCAGCTACGATAAGTATGTGTCGGTCGAGGTCTTCAAGTTCGATCCCGGCCCCGAAGCCATTGCGACTAAGAGCCTTGAATATATGAAGCAGTTTGTATAGGCCTGCGCCTCTGCTCTTTGATGCAAGGCAGACACTTGTCCCCCACTTTCCGCTTCAAGGGAATAGTGGGGGCTTTCTCTTGAAGCCGACTATCCCTCATTCCACGACCTGCGGCTTGAAGACCATCACGTTTGCTCCGCTGAATGCCTCACACACACGTCGATACGTGGCCTCGTCCGGATAGACGCCAACGACCGCTCCGCCAGAGCCCGCGAACTTCGCATGTGCTCCCGCCGCGCGGGCGCGTTCCACCATTTCGATGTTCTGCGGATCAATCTTGATCAGGCCGCGCCGCCGATCGAAATTCTGGTCAAGCCAAGGCCCGATCTCGTTGCCGCGCCCGGCAATCAACAGCTGGCGAACCTCGTCGGCGTAGGACGCGAAATCCCGCATCGCCTCTATCACTTCCGGGTCGCCGCGCAGCCAGCGTTCTCGCAGGTTGTTGTGGAGCATCTCCGAGCCTTCTTCAAAATCCGTTCGGTAAGCAATGAACAACGGAGGCAGCAGATGCGGCTCGATGGGCTCGTAGCGGCCATGCCCCTCGGCTTCCATGAACTCCTTGTCGAAGTCCATGAATACGCAACCCTCGTATACTTGGATGACGCGATCCTGAAGCCCCGCCGAAATACCGAGTTCCTCGTTTTCCACGCTCAGAATAAGGCTGGGTTGCCGGGTGCGGGGAATGTCCACCTCATAGAACTCCATGAGACAGCGCAGAGTGGCCGTGACAAGGGCGCTGGAGCCCGCCATGCCCACCCGCCTTGGGATGTTGCTCCGGTACCGGATCGAAAAGTTCTGGTCTGGCAGGGTAATGCCTTCCGCGTCGCAGTAATCCACGAACTTGCGAACCGTTGCTTTCATGAGCCGAATGCCGCCGTAATAGCCTTGCATCCGGACGTCTTCGACAAGGTCGCGCACCGAGGCGTAACGGGATCGGTCTCGAAAACTCGGCACGATCTCGACCTCGGGACTCTCATAAAGACTCACCTTTGCCGCATAATTGCGAATAATGAAACTGATAGTTTTGCCAAAGTAGCCGTCGGATGGATTGCCCACCAAACCGGCCCGCGCGTGCGCTGACGCTTCCACAGCCATAAACAGGTGTCCTCTCCGCCTCGCCTTGGACGGCGCAATGTGACCGACAGTTGTGTCATATCAGTGCGCAAGCATACCCGCTGCGTTAACCGAGTTCAACGCGCGGGCTGTGCCGCTCTTCTCGAGGGCTGGCGTTCCACTCAGCCGCGCGCCACGTTGATCAAGCGCCCACCCCCCTGTTAAGATGAGATTGTGAGAAAAATTAGGGGGATTAGCTCCAGTTAGGGGCCGCCAGTCCTCCGGGGGACGTGACAAAAACCTACAGCGAATGCTGTGTTAGGAATGTTGGTGTGGGCGAAACGCCGAAACAATCTCAGATACGGTCGAATGAATTCGAAGAGCTTGTGCTTGAGCACATGGATATGCTCTATGCCGTGGCGCTAAAGCTGACGCGCAATGCAACGGACGCCGAGGATCTGACCCAAAACACGGTGGTGAAGGCGCTGCGTTTTCACGACAAGTTCGCCGAGGGTACCTACATCAAAGCGTGGCTGTTGACCATTCTGCGCAACACCTTCATCAATGAGTACCGCCGCAAAGTGCGGCGCCCTACATTCGTGGAATTGTCTGGCGCCGAGGCGGCTAAGAACACCGCGCCCGACCCCAGTGTTCCCTATGAACCCGAGGAACAAAGTCCCAGCGAGTTGTTTGAGCTGTTGGACGACGAGGTGAAACTTGCTGTGGAATCCTTGCCGGAGGATTTCAAACAAGCCGTGATTATGGCCGACCTCGAGGATAAGTCCTACAAAGAAATCGCCGAGGCCATGGATTGCCCGCTGGGCACGGTCATGTCGCGTTTGTACCGCGGCCGCAAGTTGTTGCGCGATCGGCTGCGTGAATACGCCGAGGACCGTCGGCTCGTGGGCAGAAAGAAAGAGTGACTACCGTACCCGCCAGAACGACGGCAGCACGAATACCGCCAAGCTGAACAGCTCCAACCGGCCAAGAATCATGAAGAAGCTCAAGAACACCTTGCCCGCCCCAGGGATATTGCTATAGTCCACTGCAGGTCCGACGTGCTCCAAACCTGGGCCGATGTTATTGAGCGTGCCCAATATGGCGCCGATGGCGGTTTCTAGGGGCAGTCCCACAGCCGACAGATAGAGCAGTCCGCCTAGGAAACACACGAGGTACAGCCCGAAGAAGCCATACACCATGAGCTGTACTTCTTCCTCGACCACTTCGCCATTTATGCGCAAGGCGCGAATCGTCTTTGGCCGAAAGGTGCGTTCGAGGCGGGCGTACACCATCTTGATCAGCATCACTACCCGTACTACCTTAATACCCCCTCCCGTCGAGCCTGCACACCCGCCAATGAACATAAGGGTCACAAGGAGAACGCGCGAAAAATGAGGCCAAGCGTCGAAGTCCTCAGTGACATAGCCGGTGGTCGTCATAATGGATACCACCTGAAACGAGGCGGCGCGTAAGGCGTCGCCCGCTTCATAACTCTGACTTGAACGCAAAGCGCCCACGTTTTCTTCCGTTGGGAATATGCTATAGGGGAACATGAGATTGAGCGTTATTACAATCGTCGCCGCTATCAGAATCCCAATGTAGCAGCGCCACTCTGTGTCGCGGACCACGGCAAACCAATTGCCCCGCATCATAGCGAAGAAGAGCGCGAAGCTTGTTCCGCCGATCATCATGAACACAATGGTGATTATTTCGACCGCTACACTATCGTATGCGGCGATGCTAGCTTGTTTGGGGGAGAAGCCCCCTGTTGAAAGTCCGCCTAACGTGTGGCAAAGCGCTTCGTAAAGCGGCAGGCCAGCCGCCATATACGCTATCGTCTGACATACAGTGAACGCGATATAGATGCGAAATAGCAGTTTTGCGCTATCGCGAATACGAGGCCGTAAACCGCGGGGGTCTGGGCCGGTGGTTTCCGTCTTAAACAATTGTTTTCCACCGGCGCCAAGGTAGGGCAAGACCGCCACGAATAGCACAATGATGCCAATACCGCCTAACCAATGCGTAAACGAACGCCAGAACAGAAGGGTGTGGCTCGTGGCTTCGATATCCTCTATTACGGTAGCGCCGGAGGTGGTGAACCCCGAAGCGCTTTCGAACACGGCATCCACGTAGCCCAGCGTTCCGCCAAAGACGAACGGCAGCCCGCCCAGTACACACACCACTACCCACACCAAACCGACTAGCGCCAGGGCTTCTCGCTGTAGAATCATGGGCGATGCCTGTCGGCCGAGAAATATCAGCAGTCCGCCGAAGCCAGCGCAAAGAATGCCGCTGAGGAGCATAGCCTGGAGCGACAGCCATTCGCCGAAATAAAGCGCCCACCCCGCGCACGCCACCATCACGAGCCCAAGAATGACCACGGCGAGTCCGACGTATCTTGAAAGAAGCCGGTAGTTCATGTTCGAAAGAATTTCAGCGTTCGGTCCAGGTGATCACTCGGCGCTACAAGCACCACCACGTCACCTGCCTGCACCACCGTATCGCCATGCGGAATGACGATCCCCTCCTCGCGCAAGATCGCCGCCAGCAGCGCGTCTTGCGGCATCTTGACTGACTTGAGGGGTTTGCCCACGATGCTTGCGCTTCCCCCCACCCGAAATTCGAGCAGCAAAACCTGACCGTCGCCGATAATGGCCGACGACGAAACCTTCTCATGATGAACCAGCTTAAGAATGCGGTTGGCGAAACTGCCCCTGGGCGTGACGGCATGGTCGATGCCCAGCTTGCCGACCAGCGGCGCGAAATCGGGTTGATGCACCACGGCGATAGTCCGGTTCGCCCCCAACTCTTTGGCGAGAATCCCGGCCATGATGTTGTGCTCGTCGTCGCCAGTGGTCGACA
>PUMX01000035.1 GCA_003552485.1 Candidatus Hydrogenedentota bacterium | reverse complement strand
TTGGCGCGTTAAAGCGCTGCGCGCCCAGCGCCCACGCCGCCGTCCCTGCGGCGGCCGCCTTCAGAAAATCTCTGCGCGAAGCTGCGTTTCTCATGGCGTTCCTCCCTGTGGTCTTATGTATACGCTTCGAGAGACGGCGTCTCTTGTAGTGCGGCTGCTTGCTGCCAACATCTGCGACTACGCCTCGATCCCGAACAATGCCCGCCGTTACCCATCGCCCCCTGGGCGCCTCCCCGCATCTCTTCGCACGGGCGGCAAGCCGCCCTTCTACCAAAGCGACGGCAAGCCGTCGCACTCCAAAAAACCGCCTCGTATGGAGTGCGGCTGCTTGCTGCCGCTTTACCCGAGGCTGCTTGCCGCCGGCATCTGCGACTACGCCTCGGTCCCGAACAATGCCCGCCTTTACCCATCGCCCCCTGGGCGCCTCCCCGCACACCACCATCCGCTAGACGTTCAATGACGCCAGTATCTCGCTAACCGACATGGTCGCGCCGCAAACCACGGTGTCGGAAGCGCCATAGTAGATCGTTAGCGTATCTCCATCCACCACGTGTCCGTTGGTGAACACTACATCGCCAAAGAACCCTTGTTGCTCATAATCAGCGAGGGGCTCCATGATAGGCTCCTCGGACCGCGCGCGCACCTGCCTCGGATCCTCGAGATCCAGAAGCAACGCGCCTAAGCAGTAGCGGTTTTCACGGTTCGCGCCGTGATAGATGGCGAGCCAACCCTCTCGCGTACGGATTGGCGCGGCGCCCGCGCCAATGCGGCCTTCGTCCCACATGCCGGGACGCATCTTCGCAACACAGTGGTGATCGCCCCAATAGCGGAGGTCGGCTGAAAACGCCAGCCAGATATGGTTTGCATTGAAATGCGGATTGCTGGGCCGGTGAAAAGCCGCGTACCGCTTCCCTAATTTCTCATCGAAGACGGCGCAATCCTTGTTGTTCGTGGGAAAGATCAGCTCAGGTTCCGAAAAAGCTCGCCAATCCATGGTCTCCCGGAGGGCCACGCCCACGCCGCCCGGCGACACGGCGCAGTATGCAAGCACATAGCGTCCCTCCAATTCACTGACGCGGCAGTCCTCGACGCCGTATGTCTCGTGCGGGCCTTCGCCCTGCAAAAGCGGCTCGGCCTCCGCTGCGAAATGCTCCCCGTCCTCGCTCCACGCAAGCCGCAGGTGGGACAACGTGGTGAGATACGTTTGCCCTGCATAACTGAAGATGCGAGGATCGCTGAGGTCAATCTCGTCCTTCGCGAAGCGCAACACCGCAATACCGCCGGGCGCTTCACGGTCGCGAACGGGAACGTAAAGTTCATTCGCTGTTTCCGGCGGCCGCTCGGCCACGCGCAACACAAGCCCCGTGCGCCCTCTGTAACGAAACGCGCCAGGGTTGAGCACACACGCCACCTCGTATCCGTCCACGGAAGGCGCCACGTCTTCGGGCCGGATCAAAGGATTCGATTCGAATCGTTTCGCAATATCGCCCATGGGCTAAGCGCCTCCCATTCGCGCTTCAGTCACGCACTGCGCTAGGGAACGAGGACTCCGCTAGTCTTCAATGAAATCATCGGGGTCCTGGCCGTCAAGCAGCCAAGCCATATTAAAGCGGGCGACTCGAAGCCCATCATAGTGATGGTCCTCGCCCCCCTCAAATTGAAGGTAGATCAGACCCTCGGTAGGCGTCTCGTCGCGGCCCACGGCGAGCGACGAATAGGCGCTGGGACCGGCGAACACCTGCCGTTTGACGGGCCAGGTCTCGCCTTGATCGAAACTCGCCCAGACGGTTATCCCGCGCCGCACATCGGTCTCCTCATCAAGGTTGCTGTAGATGAGAATATCCTGATCATCCAAAGGCAGACGCGTCAGCCCGGCCATGCAGCCATAATACGTTCCACGCGGACCGTCCGGAATGTCTTCGGCCACGGCCGGATTCCGCCAAGTTTCGCCGCCGTCCTCGCTCCACGCGATACGCCGGAGCGCATCCGTGGCCATGTGAATACGCGAGTTGTAATAGATAGTCCCGTCCGACAACTCAGCCACGGTCCCTTCGCCAGTTCCCAGCACGGGAAACGGATGACTCGTTTGCCAGGTTTCACCGCCGTCGTCGCTGAAGATCGCGGTGTTATAGTGGTACGGCCACCACTCGCGGGCGTTGCTGTTCTCAGGGCCGAGCACACGCGCGGGCATCAGCAGACGGCCCGCGTATTCGCCGCGCTGCAGCGTCACGCCTGAATCGGCCCCATGCGTCGATCCTACGCCGCCAGCGGCGTCGGGCAAGATGGTAACGTCATCTTCTTCCCACGTTTCTCCGGCGTCTTGGCTGCGGAACAATCGTTGCCGCTGGAACACCATAACGTCGCCGCTCTCTTCGTCCACAATCGCGGCGCCTAGGTTGACGTCGTCGCCACCGACTTCAATGATGGGGCCCCAGGTTTCGCCGCCGTCTTCGCTGCGGCGCACCTCGACAGGCGCATTCTGGCCCCGAAAGGCGAGCACCACGCCATCCATCGTCACTACGATGCTGGGGAAACGCTGGCCCTCGTAGATTTCCTGCATTTCGAAAAAGGGTTCCGCGTCTCCGCCCCAAACATCAGCGGCGGCAAGTCCAACCGGCAAAGTCAAGGAGACCGCCGCGGCCACAATCCAATTAACTGTTCGCATCTGGTGTTAACCTCCTGTTGCGGACAACGATTTAATGGCCGCGACGGCCGCTCTTCACACTGCTCGTTCGATCTAGCTAACCGCGCGCTACTTGACGTTCAGTTGTTCCTGCGCCTTGCCCTGAGCGATGAGCGAGGTGTAGTTCTCGAGCTCTTGGTCGATACCTGGAGCCGTGAGATCAACGACCTGCCCCTTCTCGGCAGCCATGTACGCGGCCTGGCACAGCTTGGTGATTTCGAGGCCATACTCCCAGTTCAATAATGCGTCACGGCCTTCGAGAAACGCGTTACGCGCGTCCACGAACTCAGCGACATAGCCGTACAGGTCCGCCTCGTTCGGCTGCACGGTGAGCAAACCGCGGGTCGCCGTCGCTTTCTCGAGCGCCGTTTCCGCGTCCGCCACGGCTTCAGCCGCGTCATCGCCGATAAAGACGGTCAGCGGCGACATCAGCGAATTGATTTCGAATGCATAGCCAGGCCCAAGCCCGTCCATCATGAGACGCAGGCCCTGCTTGTCGTACATCCACGAGTTCGTGAACTGCGCCTTCACGCGCTGGCCGTTCTCGGGGTTTTCGAAAGTGACCATGCCCGTGGCGAAATCCTCGGCGGGCGTCTTCGTGTAGTCCACGCCGTAGTTATCCAGCAGCGCCTTGCGCCATCTCGGCAGGCCCCACTTGAGCAGCCCGACCTCGGCGCTTACCGAGACGGGCTTCAGGAACGTAGGCGGCTTACCAACCGGATTCAACACAAACCACGACACGGCAATGCTGTGACAACCCATGTCGCTGAGCACGCCGCCGCCCTGTTGCGTGGGATCCCAGAACCAGCCCTCGTGCGGGCCCGCATGCTCTTCAGCGGAACGCGCCAACGCCATCGGCCCCATGGCCTTCTGCGTGGGCGCAAGTTGTTCGAGCTGCGCCTTGATCGCGGGCATGTAGATCTGGTTCTCAAGATAGGCCGTGGGCAGCTTCGTCTCCTTGGCAAGCCGGACCAACTCCTGCGCTTCCTTGACCGTGCGGCCCAGCGGCTTCTCACAGATAAGCCCCTTCAATGGCGCGCCGGCCTTCACGGCCTCAACGATCTCGCCGGCCAGTTCAACGCGCACAAAATTTGGCGCAAGAATGGCCACGGCGTCACAGTTATTGCACAGTTCGGCGACGGAACTGCACACCTTACACTCGCCCAATCCATTCTTTTTCGCGAAATCGGCCAGCTGTTCACTGCCTTTCTTCGCATATACCGCGCTCAACTCTATGCCGCGGATATGGGTCATCGCCAGTGCTTCAAACTTCGCGATGAACCCCGCGCCAATGAAACCGACTCTCAACGTTTCCATATAGACTTCCCCCTTCACTGCGTTAGCCGGCAACACCAACGAGCCGACATGGCTCAGACCTTCGGAAGAAAGAGCCGCCGCTCAGGCGAACCGGATTCACTTAACGTAAGAGGCATACTAGGATTCCC
>PUMX01000085.1 GCA_003552485.1 Candidatus Hydrogenedentota bacterium | reverse complement strand
GGCGCCGGTCCTGTGCATACGCTATGGGCCACACGCCATCCGCCACGCCGGGTACGGCTGGAACCGGATAGACGCCGTCGGGGCCTGGTTCGGTGGGAGGGTCCATTTCCCACGCGCATTCCGAGGGATTGGGTCCCAAGCAGTAATCAGATTCCTTCGCTTCGTCCCAACGGATTTCCCGGCCGCTGTAACAGGAGAGCTGGCCCATGATGGTCATCAGGGTGCTGCGCGTCATGTAATCGCCACAGTGCAAGGGCTCTCCATCGCGGATTGATTGGAAGAACTCGCGATGCTCGGCGCGATAGGGATCCGGGACCTCCCCTTCAAACTGCCAGGGATTTTCGCCGGTTATGAGACCGTCCCGGACATAGGCCGTCCCCTTGGTTCCCATAATGACGCTGGAGTTCTCCTCGTAACAATCCTGGGTGGTGCGGCAGTGAGCGTATACGCGCACTTCATTGTCGTAGTTGTAGATTACCGAGTGGTGATCAAACACATCGCCGAACACCGGTTCTCCCGAACGGCCCGCCAATCCATGGCACCGCTGGGGAGGCCTCTCGCCGAGCGCCCACGCAGCGCGGTCCAGGTTATGCACGAGCGTCTGGGGCGTGTCGTCGCCACATAGCCATGCGAAGCGGTACTGGCTGCCATACTGAATCTCGATCTCCCGCATGTCCTCCGGCCGATGTCTGAAGTTTGAGCCAAAGTACGGAGCGCGAAGCCACTTTTCCTCGATGGCGACGATGTCGCCGATCTGGCCGTCTTGCACGCGCTGAATGGTCTCACGGATATCGGACTGGAAGCGGCTCTGCAGGCCGGATAGAACGCCTAAGCCCTTCTCTTTGGCTGTTTCCAGAGCCTGACTGGCCATCTGAATGCCCGCGGGATCAATAGCGTGCGGTTTCTCGACGAATACATGCTTGCCCGCTTCGATCGCCGCCGTCATCTGAAGCGGATGAAACTTGGCCGCGTTGGCGATGAGCACCACGTCTGACGCCTCGATGACATTCTTGTATGCGTCGAGTCCCGTGAAGCACTCATCCTTGCCGGCCGTCACGTGCTCCGGCCGCCGCTCTTGCAGATGACTCAGCGCGTCCTCAGCGCGATCGCGGAATAGGTCCGCGAGAGCGACCAATCGGACGCCCGCATCGGCATCCATCGCGTTGGCGGCGGCCGCGATCCCACGGCCGCCACAACCAATCAGGCCTACCCGGATGACGTCATTGTCCGCCGCATGAGCGAAGCGAGCAATCGAGACCCCCGCTATCGTTGCGCCCGCTGCGGCCGTACTTTGTACGAACTCCCGGCGCGATATAGCGCCAGAATCATGGTTCAGCATGATGCGCCTCCTCTTTGCGTACGCCCAGCGACAGCGTTCCATGTTGTCTACACCCGCTCTTCGAGAATCCCCAATTCGGCAAGCGTGTTCCGCGCCCACGCAAGCGATTGCTCGATCATTGGGCCGCCTTGGCCTTCGCATTCCAAGCTGAGCACACCGGTATATCCGTTGTCGCGGAGCAACTCAAGGCAGCGCCGGATGTTGTCCGCGTTCACCCCCTCGCCAATCGCGCATTGACTGATGGCGATACCCGTGTCTTTTCCACGCATGGCCTCCGCCAAGGAAGCGCTAACATCCTTGATATGCACGTGGCTGATCTTTCCCAAGAATCGCTGGCAGAAAGCTACGGGATCCTGGCCGGCGATGTACGTATTGCCCGTGTCAAAGTTCAAACGCAAGTTGGGCGATTCCACGAACGCCAGCATCTGCTCGACCATGTCCGGATTAGTGGTGAAATAGCCGTGCAATTCGATGGTGATGATCACATTGTAGGCCTCGGCGGCCTCGACGATCTGTTCGTACGACGCTTTCATAAGGTCCATGGCCTGCGAATCGGTCAAACCCTCCGGCGGGTGTAGCCCATCCGTTGTGGCCACATGGCTGCATCCCGCGTGCGCCGCCCAAGGAATTGTCTTGAGCACGTACGGCAATCCGCGGCTGGGGCCCTCTTTGCCACTAAGCGGATAGGCGGCGTCAACCTGACTGAAACGCACGCCGTACCCTTCCATCTTCTTACGCAAGAGCGCCGGATCCTCGTAAAGCGCCACATGGGGAAAATAGCCCAAGCCGTGTATCCAACTCACGCCGTCGATTATCCCCGGCTCAATGAAATGAACCTCATTGGCCTGCGCCCAGGCCAGAGCTTTCTCGAAACTGAATGCGCTGGAGTTGAATGCGTCGGTGTGAAACCCAATCTTCATAAACGCCCCTCCGAAACCCTTTTTCCCGCGGCCCACAAGTCCACCAGTGAGCGTCGTCACTAGGTGCGTTCTACAATAGCAGGAGTCTCGCCGCAAAGCACGCAATGGCACGCATATAGGCCGGGGTCCCAGTCGGGGGAACTCGGCCGCGGCGCGTGGAATCCCGGGCGGAGTCCGCGTTATATTAGCAACACTAATCCGCAGAATATAGCCAAGCCGCACGCGGCGGGGAGGAAAGAATCATGAAACGGCGTGAATTCCTGCAAACCAGCGCGGCTTTGGGTATGGCGGCATTGATGCCCGGCGCGGCCAGCTTTGGAGAAGGCAACGAGAGCCGCCCCAACGTGTTCTGGATCATTCTAGACGACGTGCGTAACGACGCCTTCGGCTGTTACGGAACACCATGGGCGCACACGCCAACTATCGACCGCATCGCTGAACAGGGTGTGCGGTTCGAGCACGCCTTCGTGCAGTGTCCCATATGCATTCCCTCGCGCACGTCGTTCAAGACGGGCCATTACTGTCATGAACTGCCGACGCGCGAAAACGCGCCAACGCCGTACCAGTATCCCATGTCCATGGGCGAACCGCCGGAAGAGGAGCCAGCGTACATCGCTGCGGGCGGCGAGCGCCCCAGTCTCTTGCGCGCTTGGACAGACGCCGGCATGAAGCCGATCAACGCGGGCAAACTCCACGCGCTCCACGACGAATGGGATCGCCGCGCGGATCCCCGGCAGCCCCGTGACAACGCGCGGCCCGGCGGAGAAGGCGAACGCTACGATCCTGTGCGCCTGACCACTTACGGTTGGCGGATTGGCGGAACCCACGATGTGCATGTCGAGGACACGGCTGAAGCCTTGCTGACAGAGGAGGCGCTCGGCATCTGCCGGGAATTGGCGGAGCGCAACGCGCCCTTTTTCTTCCGCGTATCTTTCCGTCCGCCGCACGTGCCCATACAAGTTCCCCCGGAGTTCATGCTGGACCTCGACGCCGTCGATCTGCCCTGGCCCAAGGAAGAGGCGCTTGAAAGCAAGCCGCGTTTCGAGCGCGAACAGCTTTGTATCTACTCCGGCACGCTGGATCTGTCCGAACGCGACATCCGTGTTGCGCGCAGCACGTACTATGGGATGGTGAACATGGTCGACTATTTTGTGGGCCGCATCATGGAGGAGATGAACGCGCTCGGCCTGCTCGACAACACCATCGTCGCCGTTACTGGCGAACACGGCTTGGCCATGGGCGAAAACGGGCTGCACAAGAAGCGTAGCTTCTATGATCCCGTCGTACACTCCCCGTTGATATACTCTTGGCCCGGACGCTTACCCGAAGGCAAAGTCATCAACGATCAGGTCGAAATGATCGATTTCATGCCGACGCTCCTTGATCTCTCTGAATTGCCCGCTCCGGACGGTATCCCAGGGCGCAGCCTGGTTCCGCTTATCAACGGCGAAGACCGAGGACGCGAGGTTGTGTTTTCGGAAATCGATCATAGCGGGTCCATGTATGACCCGCTGCGGGAGAATTCGGGCCGGCAGGTAATGGCGCGCACGGACAAGTGGAAGCTTGTCTACTTTCACGATCCACGCGTCGACGATAAAGACGGCGCGCTCTACAACCTCGAAGAAGACCTCTGGGAATTCCACAACCTCTATCACGATCCCGAGTATAGGGACATCGTCGAGATGCTCGAAGAACATGTGCGCAATTGGGATCGCGCCGCTGACGGAGGCCAATAGGACGGCGGCTGAACAACGGTGAAACCGTCATGTTGCCGCAAGCGCCAAAACCCTCAGAAGCGCGAATGTTTCAACGATAACTGGAGAAGATATGGCTGCTGAATCCTACCAACCCCAAGGGGTCATTCCCGCATGTCTACTCCCT
>PUMX01000536.1 GCA_003552485.1 Candidatus Hydrogenedentota bacterium | reverse complement strand
TTTACAGGCGTTGTAATCACTCGGACCGGACATCGAACGCATTCGGGCCGCCTATTCCTCGTTCCATAGTTCCTCGATCACTTCGAGCGTGCGCTCCACTAGTTGTTGGCCGCCTTCCGCGCCTACCACATTTGATCCCGGCACCGCGCCATAGGCGCCCCCTTCCACCGAGCGTTCCGGCGCCACATAGGTCCCCGAGCCGGCAAGCTGCACGAGGAATGTCTGAATGGCCGGGCTTCGCTCTTGCATGCGCACGCCGAAATCGAGATACAACTCGAAGGGATTAGTCGCTAGGGCAATGTCGCCAAGCCGCATCACGTATACTTCGATGGGCACGGTGGGCTCCTCTTGCTCGAGCTCGATTCGCTCCATCACCAGCGCTTCCCGGGCCATTCGGCGGTAGGCGCGGGTAATGTCCAGATACCACCGGTGCTCCTCGCGCATCTCCGGCTGTTCGTCGAGCGCCGCGCGCATGTCTTCGTAGTTTTGCTTGTACCCTTCGAACGCGGCTTGCGCCTCTTCATAGTCTTGCTCGCTCATGAAGCGGCGCTGCAAATCGAAGGTCTCCATACGCTGGGCGAACACCGGATTCCAGTCGATGTGTTCATCCATGTACGGCAATACCGAGGTCACCGCGTCCGCGATGCGCTGGGCGATACGGTCGCGGCGGTTCTCGCCGGTAATCTCCTCCATGCGCGATTCCGCGCGCCGGTGGATCATGACGCGTTCCGACTGGTCACCCGCCGCCGAACACTGGGGAAGCACATACAAATCTTCGCCCAGACGCGCGCGAAGCTCCTCGCGCGTTTCGTGCCAGAAATCCGCGCTGAGTTCGTAGATGCCTTCATCATGCTGGGACGGTGAAGCCAGGTTGATGATCACGCCCGTAAGCTCGGCGTCTTCAGCCCAAGTAAAGATGAGATGGACTGCATGGTCTTCCCATCCCTCGACATGGCTGAAGTCCGGCCGGTTCGTGCTTCCATACATCTGGCTGCGGCCGTCGTCATAGGCCATGATGCGGTTGTGCCCGACAACAGCATGGCCCAAGCCGAAGCTTATCCCGCCGGGTTCGCGCGCTTCCCACGCCTGCACCGCCGCTTCGGCGATGCGGGGCACGGCGAACTCCACATATTCCAGCGGCGACATCGCGTCGAGCTCGACGCCCCATCGTGACCACCCCTCGCAGATATCCACGCCTAGCTTCTCTGCTAGCTCCGGGGCAATGCGCGTGTCGGCGGAAGCGTGCGTGTGTGTGGCGTTCAAAACAACCATCGGCTGTTCATCGCCGGGCAACGCTTCACTTACCATTGCCCTAACGCGGCCGCGCACATCGGAGCCGCCGCGGAATTCGTCCGTGATGCCGACGAGATCGCAGCTCACCATGATCACGCCTTCCCCGGATTCCGATTCCAACGCGAGCGCGGTCGCCGTGATGGGATCGCGGATGTCCTCCATGACCCGTGCGTGAAATTGCCCAGATAGCACGACCGGCTCGTCAGGCGTGATGTCCGTTTGCGCCCAACCGATCCGCAGACCGCCGGCTTCAGCCGAGGCGGCCCCGGACGCAAGCAAGGCGGCAGCCGTAACGCCTAGCAACAACGTGAGGCTAGGCCCATACGCGGAACGCCGCGTCTTCTGGGGACGGGAAACTACATGGAGACACGCCATCGAACAAGACCTCGGTTTCATTTGCTTGATCTCCTTGAGTAATGCGCTACGATTGACCCTATCGACCGGCGCAATGCCTGCACTGCAACTATCATTAGATCTCAGGTAGTTGGTACGGCGCCCGTCGGGGCCGGTCCAAGAAATAATTGCCCCATTCGCTATTCGTAAACCGCTCCGCTTGGGCGTCCCACTGCAAATGCTCGCCGGTTTCCCCCGTCACTTCGCTCACCCAGCGGGCAATATTCGCGAGATGACAGACTGTCGCCGCGCGATGGCCCGTTTCCGCATCTGCGACGGGTTTGCTGCGGTCTCGGATGCAATCCAGCCAGTTCCGGCGATGATCCTCGCTGCGGTACAGCTCGACCTCCGGCTCTTCGAGCGGTTCCTCCGCCAATTCCTCGGGCTCCGAGCTTACATGGTCACGCCGGACGGTAATGCTTCCATGCTCGCCGATGAACCGCGCGCCGGAATTGATATCTTCGCCAAACTCGACCGTAACGCCGCCGGGGTACCGCATGAACACCTTGGGATACAGGCCTTTCAGGTCAGTATGACACTGGGTGCAGGGCTCATCGGGATATGTGTCGGGCCGGTATACCTCGGAAACGAAGGGATCGCCTTCGGTCCAGACTTCTTCCGGGCCGCTGTCGTCCGCGCCAAGCGCGCGCTGCACGATATCCAACCCATGAGGGCCAAAACAGGTCATCTCGCCGCCGCCAAACGCGCGCGTCGAGTACCACGCGCCGTAGGTAAACTCATCCGTGTCTGCCGTGAGCATGTGGTTATAGGGGTGAGGCTGAACCGGCCCACACCACATATCCCAATCCAGCTCCGGCGGGACGGGTTCTTCGGGCAGGCCGTTCAGCCATGGACTCAGATAGTGATGCGCCACCACGCGGGTCAACTCGCCGGCGCGCCCGTTGCGAACCAGCATGCAGCCCTCGTATTCCCTTGCTCCCGAGCGCTGCTGCGTGCCAGTCTGCAGCACGCGCCCGTGCTTCTCCACGGCCTCGACCATCAGCCGGCCTTCACGCACCGTGTGGGAAAAGCACTTCTCGCAATAGATGTCCTTGCCCGCCTGCGCCGCGTGAATCGTCTGCAAGGCGTGCCAGTGATGCGGCGTCGAGATAATGACAGCGTCAATATCCTGCCGGTCAAGAATCTCGCGGTAATCCTGATACGCGTCTGCGCCTACGCCTTCCGCCACATCGTTGGCCTTGCGCATGTCCGCGTCGGCGACGGCGGCGATGCGCACATCATCGAAACCGGAAAACGCGCGCATGTGGCTGCTTCCCATTACGCCCACACCGATCCCGGCAAGGACGATGCGATCGTTGGCGCCTGGGTTGCCCGGTCGCGCCAGCACGCCGGAAGGAACAATCATCGGAGCCGCGGCCGCCGCAATACTCGCTTTAAGGAAACTACGTCGGGTCGAATGCGTCATGTGAATCTCTCCATGTACCGCTCTACGGTGAAGCCCACGCTCGACAGCGTCAGGCGCGAAACGGGGACTCAGTCACTATAGCCAACTGCAACTGGCGCCGCAAACCGGAGCCGCGCCTCGGGCCTGCGCTCGAACGCCCGGTGGAAAATGAAACGGGCGCTCCGCCCGAGGAAGGACGGAGCGCCCGAAACGTTACGGAGGGTTGTTAACGCTTACGCGCTCATGCCGTGGCCTCAGCCATGGCCACCAAAGCGCATCCACGCGCGCATGATGTAAAGACTTGTATCGTCTCCAAACGGATCGTAGGCATGCGCCTGCGGGTCCAAACTGGTGTGCAGCATCGGCGCTTTTTCGTCAAGCCGCACAAACTCCACGTGTCCATCCATATACAGGATGTTGCTGCCGCCCGGCGCGTGATTGAACATCGCCGTGCTCTTGCCGTACATCTTGTCGGTAGGATGAGCGGGCCGATTGTGGCCGATGGCATCCATCATGATTACGATATCACTCTGTGAGGCCGCTCCCGCGGCAGGGTTGTTAATATCCGTAATCATGAACCGCTCGATGCCTTCGCGAACGCGCATACCCGGGGTGTCGTTCATCGGCGTTACACCATCATCGTTCATTTCCCCGGCGACAGGGTTGTCGACGTCCTCAAATGCATAGGGGCGCGATGGATCGCCGCCCTGTTGGTAGTAACCAACGTGGTATTCACCACCCCACCAATCCCAGGCGCCGGTAACGGCGCAGGTCGGGTCAACAGGTTCGAGCCAATCTGGATCGCCGCCGGCAAGCGAGTTCCAGGCGTCGCCTCCATTGTTAGCGCCACTTTCCGCGTATACCCATGCAACATCCAACTGGGCCGCCATCTCGCTGGTGGTCTGGACCGTGAAGGGGAAGTAGTAGTAAGACGCGGGCTGCGAAAGGAGCAGTTCCTGGCAGATACGGCGCATTTCTTCGGTTCCGCCGGTGCTCTGGCCAATGCGCCGCGCTTGCGCCCCGATATCTTGTTCAATGGTCATGCCGGCTTGGGTTCCGCCAGCC
>PUMX01000216.1 GCA_003552485.1 Candidatus Hydrogenedentota bacterium | reverse complement strand
ATAACTACAAGGTCTATCGAAGACTCCTTGACCGCGCGGCAAATCTCTCGAAAAGGCGTTCCAATGGCGAGCTCGGTCTCGACGGATACGTCATCAGCCATGCTCCGCACCTGCTCCAGGGCCTCGCGGGCGTATTGCTCAATATCGGCCTGTGCGGGCGCGGTCTCCTCGAGCATGAATTCGGGCATTAACACCGGCATCTCCAATGCGTGGAACAGCAACAGCTCCGCGTCCAATTCACGGCACAGCGAAACCGCGTAAGGCAGCACGGCATCGGCGAATGTGGAGAAGTCCGTTGGATAAAGAATGCGCTTTATGATGGGCGGGGTCTGCTCGACAGCGTCGTCTTTTGGCGGTTTGACGCTAAGCACGGGAATGCTTGCCCGGCGAATGACCTTGTCGCATACGCTCCCAAAAACAAACCGATCAAAGCCCGAATGACCGTGGGTAGCAATGACAATCAGATCACACTCAAGCTCCACGCCAAAGCGGCAAATCTCATCCACAGGAAGGCCTAGCGCCATATGCCAATCCACACTGACGCCCTCTTGGCTGATATTGGCCGCGAGTTGCTTCAGGCGTTCCTCGGCCTTGGTCCGCGCTTCGGCGGCCCTTGCCTCGGCGCCGGCGCCCAATGCATCCGCGGCAACTCCACGGCGTTCGCGTAATACCCGTTCATCAAGCACATGGACCAGGTCAAGCGTCCCCTCATACGCGCGCGCCAAAGCGCACGCGTACCGCAGGGCGTTCGCCGAGTAATCGGAAAAATCTGTCGGGACCAAGATCCGCCCATTGCGAAACATCAGCTGCCCTCCACCTTTGAATACCCTCCCCTTTTTCGATTAACCCCTTTCCTGCGCTGAACAAGACACGGGTTGGCGCGACACCGGAACGCAAAAATGCGCTGTTGGCATGTTAGCGAGGCCACCGAGCGATTCCAACTCCAATATCACGCCCGAAAGCGGCAAGATTCCATTTGCATCGGCCGCGGCCATTTGTTATCCTTGCCTCCACTTGTGTCCCGTTTTTTCTCCAAGAACTATCGACAAATAGAGGACGGTTGTATATGGCGAACATTAAGTCGGCGCGCAAACGGATTCGAATCAACGAACAAAATCGTTTGCGCAACAAGGCGGTAAAGAGCCGCGTTCGAACCCACCTAAAGCAGGCTATCCAAGCGCTTGAGTCACAGGACAAGGCGCAGGTTGACGCGGCGGTTCCCAAGGCATTGTCGGAAATCGATCGCGCAGCAAGCAAGGGCGTCATTCACGGGAATAACGCCGCCCGCAAGAAATCCATGCTGCAACGCCGCGCTTCGGAGCTTCAGCAATAGCCCGTCCGGGCCATCACGCCCGTTCTCCATCGCTTTTTCCCTTCGCCTGCCTGAGCGCCGGTTCATTTCTATCCCATAGGGACTATGACGGCTCGCGGCGGAGTACTTTGACCAACTCCGGAATACGGTCTGCGGCGCTGAAATATCGCAAACGTCCCCCGCGATCTATAAGGACGGTCTCGGGAAGGTACGTCACGCGGTAGCGGGTGAACGTCTCGGCTGTGTCGACGTCGCGGCCGACGGGAAAATCGATGTTATAGGCTCGGATGTAACGCTCGACATCTTCGGCTTCGAGCGAACTGTCGTGCACTCCCAGCACGACAACATCGTCAACATCCGCGTAGAGCCTGTTGAGTGCGCTGAACTCTTGGAGTCGCCGCCTGCCTTCGCCGATCGCATCGAAACCACCCCAGAACAGCAGAACCACAACCTTGCCGCGCAAGTCTTCAAGCTCCACCGGATCGGTGTTCCACCAATCATCACAGACGATCGGCGGCGCTTGTTCGCCGACTAAGCGGCTGAGGTTATTCTGGGTCTCGCCGTAAGACTCCGCCTGCGCGTCAGGTTCATATTGGCTAAGCTCAATGCTCATCGGCTCGGGGTTACGAAAATCGACCTCGAAACGCGCCCGCTGAAAACGCAAAGGGTGTTCCGCGGCAAATGTGGCCACGCCACCTTCCGGCATGTGGCTCAATTCGATCTCGAACTCCCCGTTCTCATCGGTAAACACCCACACCGGCGCAACACCTTCGACCGCAGTAATCAGCGCGTTCTCAACCACATCGCCTTGCTGATTGGCGACTGTGCCCTGGATGGCGGGCAGTGGTTTCACTTCCAAGGCGCCAACATCAATACGCGGCGTTTCCTCCATTCTCACCAGAACATCGGAGAACGCTTCCGTCATATACCCCTCCGGCGGGAACACACGCACCGCCCCTTCGGTCTCGCCCACCTGAAGCTCGAACTCTCCATCGGCGGTAGTCAACGTTTGGGCGAAGATCGCGTCATGCCGCAGAAAGGCCACGTCAACCCCACCCATTGGCTCTCCCTGAGAATCCACTACTCTACCACGCAGATGACGGGCCGGAAGCAATTCAACATCGGCTACGTTTTCTTCCCGATCCGTTTGCAAGTGAATACTCTTCGGGTCGGGGGCGCCATAGTCGGGATGCTGCACGGCTATATGATACGTGCCGCGCGGCACGATGGCGGTGTAGAAACCCTCGCGATCAGTCAGTTCGTCGGCAAACTTCCGCACCGTGTCACCGTCGCTACGAAATAGCGTCAACCGGGCGTCAGCCACCCCCTCGCCGTCTGGACCCGTCACCCTTCCACGCAGCGGTACACCCGGATATACGGGAATATCCTGGTTCTGTGTGCGCCCAACGGGAAGATACGCCACGTGGGCTTGAGCATAATCCCGGTGTTGAATGACGCAACTGATATGGCTGTGCTTGGGAAGATGGGCAATTGTCAGGAAACCCTCGTCATCGCTGCGCATAGCCGGGAATCCCGCCTCAACGAGATCTTCCACGGAAACGTGGAACCGATCGCCGACTCTCATGCTTTTCACGTGGGCCCCGGGCAATGGCTGGAACTCATGATTGATGACTCGAACCTCGATCTCGTCGGGTTCGCCCAGAACTAACGTGACCGAATCCGAGCCAGCCACTCGAGCTTGCATGCCGCCTAAAGCATAACCGTCTTTCCATGCGACAAGCTCGACTTCCCCAACAGCCACATCGGAAAAGCGGAAAATCCCTTGGTCATCCGCCTCGGTGCGCCGCGCATTACGCTGTTGCGTCAGCCAAACTGACGCTTCCGCCACGGCATTGCCTTCCATATCCCTTACAACACCGCTCAAGGTAAAGTCCGCGGCGGCGGCGAGATCGGATACAAGGGCCATCATCAGAACACACACGGCGGTACATCGGAACTTCATAGGGCCCATCACTCCTCTGGCTGCGACGCCAGTGCTTGCTTAATCGCCCACAGCGGCGGCATTCCTAAGCCCGCATAGCGAACCCGATTCCCAGAGTCGAGAACATAGGCGGCGGCGCGGCCTGGCTGGTCTGCGCGCATTGTTAACACCGGCGCATCATCCACCGCCTGTTCATCCGAGACGACGAGTACACACTGCACGCGGCGATCGCTTAAGATCTCCTGCATCTTCGCCAGCGCCTCGCCCGCGGCGTCCTCCGCCCCGGCACTGGAGAAGAAAAGCACTATAGCGGAGGGGTCTTCCACACGCGGCGCGCCACCCTCAGTAACTACATCAAAACGCGGCCAGTCGATTCGTTCCGGCGGCCGCCGGCGTCTAGGCCGGCCAATGTCAACGCTTACGCTAACTTCCTCGCGCATAGCATCCTCGGTGAGTTGAAACGCAGAAGACGCGCCCGTCGTCTCATCATCCGCCATAGCCACGAGCCGTAATGGCGCATGTAGCGGCGCCGCCGGCCAGCTAAAGGTCCCATCCCGGTCTGTTACGCCACGCCACATGACCACGCCCGCGGCCTCCGGGTCTGGCACGAATTGCGCAACGACCACCGCCGAGGGCACAGCGCGGCCCCGCTCGTTCGTAACCCGGCCGCTCACGCGCCCCAACGGTGTGAGCTCCACGCGCGCGCCCTCGGGCTCTGCGGGATCCGCCATGAACAGTGCGCCTTTGTCCTCCGTGGGGTGTTCAGCGAAAGCAAGGACCGCTTGATCCTGGGCTAGTGAGGCGAACCGAAGCGTCGCGGTTCCGTCAGCCCCCGTTTGATACCATCCGAACTGTGGTGGTTGCAGCAACGTCAGCACGGCGTCTGAAACAGGCTCCCCATT
>PUMX01000191.1 GCA_003552485.1 Candidatus Hydrogenedentota bacterium | reverse complement strand
ACCCCTGGCTACCATCTGTGACCGCTCCGCGGTCGACTAGGCCGCCTGCTGGACGACGACGGGGTCGCCTATGAATACGACGGCGCGGGCCGGGTCGTGAAGATGACGGACAACTACGGCGAGGAGACAACCTACGCCTATGACGACGCGGGCCGCCTCACGCAGATCACCGCGCCGGGCGCGCGCAGGGTTGAATCCATCCCGAAGGGATGACAGACGGTAGCCAGGGGTTGAGCCCGAGGAGCCTGTGACGAGGGCGATACCCTTGGATCGAGGCCCGCCCCCCCCATATTGACCCTGGAAGGGTCGCAGAAGGGTAGGCGCGTGCGGATGGATGAGCTGCGACCCCTGCCGGAATCGGACGTTGGGGTTCACGGGATCCAGGGGTATCGCGCGCTGCGCGCGCTCAACCCCTGGCTACCATCTGTGACCGTTTCGGGGTCCATTGGATCGATGCCTGCGCGCACAGCGCCTCGGCCGCCAGAGCCCAATGCATCGCCACGGCATGGGCGGCAAGCCGCCCGGCTACGAAAGCGACGGCAAGCCGTCGCACTCCCAAACACCGCGTAATCACCGATATGGAGTGCGGTAGCTTGCTGCCGCTTTGGCTGAGGCGGCTTGCCGCCGTCGCACCATGCGGCGCGTTTGGTCAACGGTAGGGTTGTGGATGTTCCAGTACAGTCTAACTCAGCGTCCATGGCGTATCGCGCGCTGCGCGCGCTCAATGCCTGGCTCACGTCTGTGACCGCTCTGCGGTTAGTCTTGATTTGTTGTTGGATTCGGACGATTGAAACGTCCCTCAAGTCCCCTTGAAAGAGGGACTTTGTATGGATACATCCCGGCACCCTTTTGCCGGCTTGCGGTGCGGAGTCCTTAGTCTTGGGAAGGGTAGAAAGACTTTCGCACAGGGCGTTTTTGGAGTGCGGCATGGCTGGTGGCGATTAACCCTAACGCGGTTCGCCTTTGAGTTTTCGGGCTTGTTTGCGGGACGGCTGCGCCGGGTCTTATTCTTAAGGCGGACGCAGGAGGAAAGACCATGATTCCCCGCCGCACATTCTTACAACAGGCCGCGGCCGCGTCGGCCTTGGCGTTGGCGTCGACGGCCGCGTTCGCGGCGAACCGCAAACCGAACATCGTCTACATCGTCGCGGATGACGCGGGCTATGGCGACATCGGCTGTTACGGCCAGGACAAGTTCGCCACGCCAAACATTGACCGGCTCGCCGAGGAGGGGCTCAAGTTCACGGACCACTACGCGGGCAGCACGGTGTGCGCGCCGTCGCGTTGCGTGCTCATGACGGGCCGGCACACGGGCCGCTGCTACATCCGCGGCAACCGCGAGCATCAGCCCATCGGCCAGGAGCCCATCCCGGCGGACACAGTGACCGTAGCGGACTTGTTGCAGGAAGCGGGCTACGCCACGGGCGCCTTCGGCAAATGGGGGCTCGGTTACCCCGACTCGACCGGCGACCCGCTGAACCAAGGGTTCGACGCGTTTTTCGGCCATTATTGCCAGCGCAACGCGCACCGGTATTATCAGCACTTCATGTTCCACCATAACGAGCGGATACCGCTCGATGGGGATACGTACACGCACCATCTCATCATGTCTCACGCGCTGGAGTTCATTCGCGAGAACCAGGACCGGCCCTTCTTCTGCTTCTTGCCTGTGAAGATTCCGCACGCCGCGATGGAGGCGCCCGAGCGTTACATAGCGCCGTTCCGCGAACGGTTCGCCGAGTTCGAGGATGTTGTCGGAACCTACGCGGGCGAGGAATCGCGCAATCCCATCGCCGCGTTCGCTGGCATGATGACCGTCTTGGACGAAAGCGTGGGGCAGGTGCTCGATTTGCTCGAGGCGCTCGGGATTGATGAGGACACCATCGTGATGTTCTCGAGCGACAACGGCCCCCATCGCGAAGGCGGGCATGATCCCGATTTCTTCAACTCGAACGGTCCGTTGCGCGGCTATAAGCGCGACTTGCACGAGGGCGGAATCCGCGTGCCCATGCTCGCGCGCTGGCCCGGCCGTATCGAGGGGGATACGGTGACGAACCACATTTCGGGTTTTCAGGATATCCTCCCGACCTTTTGCGAACTGGCTGGCGCATCGCCGCCAGAGGATATCGACGGTCTGTCCTTCGTTCCCACACTGCTCGATGAACCGGAGCGGCAAGCGGAACACGAATACCTCTATTGGGAGTTTTACGAGCGCGACGGGAAACGCGCGGCGCGCAAAGGGCGCTGGAAAGCGGTGCAGGAAGATATGCACGAGGGGCCTGGTCCCGTGCAGCTTTACGATCTTGACGCGGATATCGGAGAAGAAAACGATCTCGCCAACGAGCACCCCGAGGTCGTCGAGGAGATGTTGGCCGTTTTCGACGACGCGCACACGCCCTCGGAGCTTTGGGAATTTGGCGCCGCGTAGATTCGCCGGATTCGGATGATTGAGCGGCAGGGGGTAAGCACGGCGCGATCCATTGACTCATGTGACCATGCGGAAGGGAGATCCATGAAAGACCGGCTGTCCGCGTTCTTTGGCTTCGAGGAAAAACGGACCAACCTGCAAACCGAGCTTACGGCGGGGCTCACCACATTTCTCACCATGGCGTACATTATCGTGGTGAACCCGAGTATTCTGTCCGAGACCGGAATGCCGTTCGCGGGCGTTTTGCTGGCCACCGTGCTGGTCTCCGCGGGCAGCTCCATCCTCATGGGATTCATGGCCAATCTCCCGTTCGCCATGGCGCCGGGCATGGGGATCAACGCGTTTTTCACTTACACACTGGTAATCGGCGCCGGCGCGCCCTGGCAAACGGCGCTTGGGGCGGTGTTCATCTCGGGCGTGATATTCCTTGGGCTTTCGCTTATGGGCGTGCGCGAACGCATCGTCGCCGCTATCCCGACGCCGGTGCGTTACGGCGTCGCGGCGGGTATTGGCCTGTTTCTAGCGCTCATCGGGTTGCAAAGCGTCGATTTCATCATCAGCGATCCAGCGACGCTGGTAGGGTTCGGCGGTTTGTCGGCGCAGATTGGCGTATTCGCGCTGGGGCTCGCGGGCACGGCGTGGATGGTCATCCGGCGCATTCGCGGCGCTTTGGTATTCGGCATCGTGGGCACATCGGTTGTCGCGCTACTAGTGAGCGCTATTGCCGAACATCTGGGCTATGCGGCGTTTGCGGAAATGCCCGAGGCCGTGTTTGCATGGCCGGACACCGGCGTGTTATTCGCGCTCGACATCCGGGGCGCGCTCGCAGTCGGCATGATTATGCCCGTCTTCACCTTTCTGTTCACCGACATCTTCGATTCGCTCTCGACCTTTGTCGGCATTTCCGAGGTCGGCGGCTTTATCGACGAGAAGACGGGCCAGCCCCGCAACGTGGGCCGCGCGCTGTTGGCGGACGCGATTTCGACCACGGCCTCGGGCCTGCTCGGCACGTCTAGCGGCACCACCTATATCGAGAGCGCCGCCGGCATCGAAGAAGGCGGCCACACGGGATTGACCGCCATCGTGGCGGGTCTGCTGTTTGTGCCTTTCATGTTTCTCAGCCCGTTGCTGGCCCTCGTGCCCAACGTGGCGACCGCGCCCGTGCTCGTGCTCGTGGGATTGTTCATGATGCAGCCGCTCAGCCGCGTGCGCTGGAACGATTTCGAAGAAGCCCTGCCCGCATTTCTCGCCGTCATCTTGATCCCGCTCACCTACAACATCACCCAAGGCATCATCTGGGCGTTTCTCGCTTACACGGCCATCAAACTGCTCCTCGGCAAATGGCGCGAACTGACAGTCACTCTGATCATCATTGACATCCTCGCCATCATATCCCTGCTGTACGCCGGCGAGTAGAAACCGATCTCTCCCGATTCCCGCAGCATTCCGCTGGTAATCAAAATATGCGTTTTTGGCGCAACTAGACCCGCCCGCCCAGCTATGTTATTGTGCTGTGGAAATGGAACAGCGATTCACGCTGTGGGCCATCGAGTAATCGCGTGCGGTTGCCGTATGGCCGTGGCGCAAACAAGAACCGGCAAGGAGGGAGAGTGGATGGGTAAGGTAGGGATAGGGATCAACTTGGAGTACGTGCGGCACGCCGACAAGAGCTTCGAGTGGGGACTCAAGGCCGGCGCCGAGATGGGGTATGAGTACGTCGAGCCTATGGT
>PUMX01000142.1 GCA_003552485.1 Candidatus Hydrogenedentota bacterium | reverse complement strand
GCATAGTTCATGGCGGTTGCTGTTGAAACAGTCGCGCGTCTGGAAGACGTCCACAAAACCTATCAAATGGGCCCTGTTACGGTGCATGCGCTCCGGGGCCTCTCGCTCGATTTTTATCCGGGCGAATACGCCACCATTATGGGCCCGTCGGGTTGCGGCAAGTCTACTTTGTTGAACATTCTGGGCTGCTTGGACCGGCCGACGTCAGGTCAGTATTTCCTCGGCGAGGACGACGTTTCGAAACTGAACGACGACGCGCTTTCGGCCATTCGCGGTAAGCGTATAGGCTTTGTGTTTCAATCTTACAACCTCATCCAACAACTCACCGTCATTGAAAACATCGAAATCCCACTGTTTTACCAGGGCTGTAGCGAACAAGAGAGCCGCGAAATCGCGACGCGCCTGGCGAATCGCGTGGGGCTGAGCGACCGAATCGACCACAAACCCTTCGAGCTGTCGGGCGGGCAACAACAGCGCGTAGCCATTGCGCGCGCGCTGTCTAATGATCCCTATGTTCTCCTCGCCGACGAGCCCACGGGGAACCTTGATTCAAAGTCCGGCGAAGAGATTCTCACACTCTTCGAGGAACTCAACCAGCAGGGCAAGACCCTGATCATGGTGACCCACTCGGACGAAGTAGCCGAACGGGCCCGGCGCAACGTCCGCCTGCGGGATGGCGCCGTCGAATCCGACGAACGGAAGGGCTAGGACGGATGAATATCATCCCCATGCTTCGAGACCTCGTACGCTTGAGGCGCTCGGTGGAAATGGGCGTGAAAAGCATCTGGAGCCATCGTCTCCGCTCGATGCTCACGGTGTTGGGCATCGTATTCGGCGTATGCTCGGTGATCGCCATGCTGGCGATTGGCGAAGGCGCCAGCTTTGAAGCGCAGGAGCAAATCCGCCAGCTAGGCGCCAGCAATATCATCGTGCGCAGCATCAAACCGCCCGAAGAACAAGGAGCTTCCACACAGCAGAGCCGCGTAGTTGAATACGGATTGACCTATAGCGACGTGCGCCGCTTCCGCGACACGATTCCCGGCGTCAGCGTGATTGTGCCTGGGCGCAACATTCGAACCGACATCTGGAACCGGGACCGGCGCGTCGTCGGCCTCGTGTCGGGCACTGTGCCCTGGTACCCAGAGATGAGCAACAGTCCCTTGCTGGCGGGCCGCTTCTTCTCTGATGAGGAAATGACCCGTTCGGCCAATGTCGCCGTGCTCGACCGCGAATTGGCCGGGCAACTCTTCCCCGTGGACCACGCCTTGGGCGAAACAGTCCGCATAGGTCGGCAGTATTACCGCGTCATCGGGATTATCGAAGACCAGAACACGGGCAATAGCGCCGCTGATCAAGGCAATAGCAGCGCGGCCCAGCGGTATCGAATGCTTATTCCCCTTTCCGCCGCACGCAATCGCTTCGGCGAGACCATCGTCGAGCAGAGCGCCGGCGCCCGCTCCATGGAGCGTGTTGAACTGCATGAGGCCATTGTAAGTGTGCACGACCAGAGCCAGGTCGTTGACACCGCCTACATCATCGGCGATTTACTTCAACGCCATCACCGCCAGCCTGACTACGAAATCATCGTGCCCCTCGAACTCCTGCGCCAAGCCGAGCAAACCCAGCGCATCTTCAATATCGTCCTTGGCTCGATCGCCGCCATATCGCTGGTCGTCGGAGGCATCGGCATTATGAACATCATGCTGGCCAGCGTTACTGAACGCACGCGTGAGATTGGCGTGCGACGCGCGCTTGGCGCTAAACGCAGAGACATCATCCAGCAGTTCCTTATCGAGACGGTGCTCCTGTCAGCCACCGGTGGCGTTATGGGCGTTGTTCTCGGCGTGACTATCCCATTCTTCATCACCCGTTTCGCTGACATGGCGACCATCGTAACCCTATGGGCGCCCCTGCTGGCCTTTAGTATTTCGGCGCTCGTAGGAATTGTGTTCGGCATCTATCCGGCCATCCGCGCCGCAAACATGGACCCCGTCGAGGCGTTGCGGCACGAATAACTGCTTTACCAATTACGGCAAAACGCGTGTTACAGTCGCTTGCCGTGACGGGCGATGAATAGTAAAGAGAGATCCGCCCGTTCGAGGCTATCATAGGGTCCCAACAATGGGCAGGGACCTATTGGCGCCGCTTGGAATAGAGAGCCTTTTCGGCGCCCACTCCTCACGTTATGGCGCGCGTCCTCTGAGAGTACACCCAAGCAGGGAGTTCCTTTATGCCGCAAGGCGTTAACTACCGCGAGCTGTCCCGTCTCAAGCGTTCAGTTCAGATGGGACTAAAGAGCATTTGGAGTCATCGATTACGTTCGATGCTCACGGTACTGGGCATCGTGTTCGGTGTTTGTTCTGTTATCGCTATGCTCGCGATCGGCGAAGGCGCGAGTTACGAAGCACAGCAGCAAATCCGCGAACTGGGCGCGAACAACATCATTGTGCGCAGCGTCCAACCGCCAGAGGAACAGGGCGCCGCTCCCCAGCAAGCGCGCGCGGTGGAATACGGGCTGACCTATGCGGATGTGCGCCGCTTTCGGGACACGATTCCCGGGGTGAGCGTCATCGTGCCTGGGCGGGAAATCCGCTCCGACATTTGGAATAACGACCGCCGGGTAGTGGGAACGGTCATCGGTACGGTGCCCTGGTATCCCGAAATGAACAATAGTCCCATGGCGTCGGGCCGCTTCTTCGCCGATGAAGAGATGCACCGGTCCGCCAATGTCACCGTGCTCGACCGCGCTCTGGCGGCCGAGCTGTTCCCCGTAGATAATCCGCTGGGCCAAACAGTACGGATTGGAAGACAATATTACCGTGTGATCGGAGTAATCGCCGATCGCGAAGCAGCAGCGGCCAACAACAATGGCAACAATGACGCGGGCGTCCGCGCGCAACAGTACCGCATGCTAATCCCCTTAACCGCCGCCCGCAACCGGTTCGGTGAGACGATCGTCGAGCAACGTTCCGGCACGTTGTCGGCGGAGACCGTCGAGCTTCATCAAGCCACCGTCCGCGTCCATGACCAGTCCGCTGTCGTTGATACGTCGCTCATCATCGGCGATCTTCTCGAACGGCATCACCGCCAGGTTGACTACGAGATCATCGTGCCACTCGAACTGTTGCGCCAGGCCGAACAAACCCAGCGCATCTTTAATATCGTCCTAGGCTCGATCGCAGCCATATCGCTGGTCGTCGGAGGCATCGGCATTATGAACATTATGCTGGCCAGCGTTACCGAGCGCACGCGCGAGATTGGCGTACGCCGCGCTTTAGGGGCCAAACGCAGGGATATTGTCCAACAGTTTCTCATCGAAACGGTCCTGCTGTCCGCAACGGGCGGCTTCATGGGCGTATTACTGGGGATTATCATCCCCTTTTTCATCAGTCATTTCGCCGATATGGCTACTGTGGTGACCCTATGGGCGCCCCTGCTGGCCTTCAGCATTTCGGCCCTCGTAGGAATTGTGTTCGGCATCTATCCGGCCATCCGGGCCGCAAACATGGACCCCGTCGAGGCGTTGCGGCACGAATAAGCCGCGCGATCTAGTATCCGACACACGGCGGAAGCGCCGTGTGCTTCAAAGCGCTGTGTACGCCGGTTGCGCCTTCTATTCGGGCATCTTCGCTCGTCTCACCGTCTCGCCTGACGATTGAAACACGCGCTCCAGCCCACCCCAACCCGTGCGCCGATATACGGCGACGCGCCTCGAGGAAACCACGCCATTCCAAATTATGTGGTCCGCATCCAGATTGCGCCACAGGATGATTTCGTCGCCCACCTCGACGGCTAGTCCGCCGTCAGCACTGAGCAACCGGGTTTCCGGCAGTTGCTCTTCCCCGCCTGTTCTGTGCGGCATGAGGACCGTGACGATGTTCCGTTTGGCCGCCGGCTCATCCGCCGACGCCGTGAAATGGTATTGCGCAGGCGCGGGCTCAGCCGTGGGTGTGCAGAATTCGTCCGTCTGGCTGAAAGAAAGGCCGCCGGGGGTCAAGAAACGCACAAGCAAGCGGGCGTCATTCTTGATGGAGACCACTTTCTGTGCTTCTTCGTCCATCTGCATCTCTTCCCGGGCGTGAAGGAGCCACTGATACGTCGCGGGTTCGGGAGCTTCAAGGTCGTCTATGATGACGAAATAATGCGGGCGGCTGAACAACACATGACGCTCGAAACGTTCG
>PUMX01000447.1 GCA_003552485.1 Candidatus Hydrogenedentota bacterium | reverse complement strand
TTAAGAGGGCAATCCACATAGCGACGAGGGTGATAACCAACAAGGGTATCGCCACCACCATCCAGCTGGTAAAGGTTATCGTGAGATCCCGCTGCCCGAGCTGCGCCATGGCGACGGCGTTAGGCGGCGTGCCGATGGGGGTTCCGATTCCACCAATGTTCGCGGCGAAGGGAACGCCCAGGATGAGCCCCCGGCGAAACATGTCCGTCTCCGGAATCTGAGCGGCAAGCGGGATGACTAACACAATCATCATCGCCGTGGTGGCGCTGTTGCTCATCCACATGCTGAAGAAGGCGGTGATAAGCATGACCCCTGCCAGAATGCCGTAGGGCGTATTGCCAAAAGGCCGCAAGAGGACAGAGGCCATCTGGGTGTCCAGGCCTTCTTTCTGAATGCCCTTGGCCAGCACGAAGCCGCCAAGGAAGAGGTAGATGATGGGGTTGCTAAGGCTGCCGAGCACCTCGGTGTACTCAATGTCGACTTCGAGCGTTTCGGGTATGGCGATGAACCAGACTTGCGTGGCGATCACCAGCAGGCTCGTGGCGAACAATGGGATGCCCTCGGTTATCCAAAGCACCATGGCCATGACGAATATGCCCGCCATCCGGCGTTGCGCCTCGGTCATATAGTCCGCCGTAAGGATATAAGTCAATATGCCAGCGAGAACCGCCAGTCCAAACAGTACACCATTCATCCAGACAGGACGCGCCGTGGATTTGGTGGGCGTTTCATCCGCTTGGGTGGTCGCTTTGCTCACAGAAGTCCCCTTTCGTATGCTCTGGGTGAAGAATACATCGGAAAAGCCGCTGGAACGGCAGGTGGACCGAAGTAAGGTACGGAGTGGAGTGAAACATCATACCATCTATCGCCCTCCGAAACAAGCTCAATACCTGATTTATTTAGTCGGGTTGTCTCGTACATGCGCCCTGCGCCTTTTCCAATGCAGAGCCAACCACAACCATGGGGCAGCCTTGAACCATTCGATTTTGTTTCGAAGAACTGGCATACTTATGGGATTATGAACGGTAACGCTAACGTCTTTCCTCTGGAAGCGTGCTGGAAACGGTATAGAGGATTGACCAGCAGCGGGAACGTGTGGAGAGAGGGTTATCACATTTTAGGCGGAGGAGAGGGTTATGGACAACACGATCAAGTGGGGGGTCATTGGTTCGGGCGGCATCGCGAAACGGCGGACGATTCCGGAAGGTATCGCTCCCGCAGACAACGCCGAGTTGGCGGCAGTATATGACTCCAACGAAGAGGTTAATCAAGAAGTGGCGGAGGCTTTTGGGGCTCAAGCGGTTTCCAGCCTTCAGGCGCTGTTGGAGACCGCAATCGACGCCGTGTATGTGGCCACGCCTGTTCATCTGCACTACGAGCAAGTCCTCGCCAGCGCCCAAGCGGGAAAGCACGTGTTTTGCGAGAAGCCCTTGGGAATTTCCGTGAGGGAAACGGAGGAAATGATCGCGGCTTGCGAGCAAGCCGGCGTGCAGTTGGGGTGCGCCTTTATGATGCGTTTCCTAGCTCAACACCAGGAGGCGTTGCGGCTCATCCAAGACGGGAAGCTCGGCGCTCCCGTGTATGGGCGGGCGCAGCTCTCCTGCTGGTTCCCCCCTATGGCGGGCTCTTGGCGGCAAGCGCCCGAACTAGGCGGCGGCGGTTCCCTGATGGACCTCGGAGGGCATTGCATTGATCTGCTCGAGATGTTTTTCGGTCCCGTCGCGGAAGTGAGCTGTTTCGCAAACAACACGGTACACGCCTACGCCTCGGAAGACAGCGCGGCGGTCTTGCTCAACTTCGAGAATGGCGCCATGGGAACCGTCGACGCCTATTTCTGCATCCCGGACGCGGCCAGCCAGAACCGCCTCGAACTTTACGGCTCCAAGGGCGGTATCTTGGCCACCGGGACTATCGGCCAGGGCGAGGCGGGGGAAATGACAGCGTTCCTTGAGGAAGCCACCGGCGGATACGACGCTCAACAGACGCGGACAGCCAGCGGGGGCACACCCATCACTCCGCCGCCCGTCAATATGTACCGCGCGGAAATCGAGGCCTTCAGCCAAGCCCTGCTCGACGGGACGCCGCCCCCCGTGGGCCCCGAGGCGGGGCTGCGGAGCCAGAAGGTGCTCATGGGGTGTTATGAATCAGCCCGCACCCGGAAGACCATCGCCACAGGCTAACGCCGGCCGGCCCATTTCAGTCCATTTCGTCAATCCCCCCTGGCCCGTTCAAAGGGTCAGGGGGGGAAGCTTCATTCATGGGCCGCATTGGTTAAGCGCCGCCCTCGCATTGGCGCAAGACTCAAGCGGAATACGCCTTGATCACCTTCACTAGCGCGCCGGCGATCTGGTTCATGTCGTCTTCCGTAAAGGTTGGGAAGGGGAAACAGGTGAAGGTCCGCTTCTCATGCCACTCGGCGTTGGGCACGTGGACCTGACTGTAATCAACGCTTTCGGGATCCGTGTATTCCTTCGACGCGAACGGGAAGCCGGTGTCGCCGAAGCCGCGCCATTCCATGAAGGCCTTCTCGGTGTGGCACTGAGGCCAGAAGACCTTCCAACAGGGCGCGCCTTCGGCTCCGACGGCCGCGACAAACTGTTCGATGTCGCAGCTCATCTTATCAATGTCCAGCGTAAACGCCATGCTGAACCAGCCGTTGCGCCGCTCGTCCGTGTCGATGGGCATGTACAGCACCTGGGGCAGCTCGCCAAGCGCGTCCATGACGATATGAGCATTACGCCGGCGCGTAGGCAAGTTCCAGTTGTCCAAGCGTTCGAGTTCGGCAAGACCAATGGCCGCCTGCATCTCCGTCATGCGGTAGTTCCAGCCCACCCGGTCGTGGATGTAAGGCAGCTTCTGTTCGAGTTCGAGTAAGTTCAAGCGCTCGCGCACGTTGTACCCATGGTCGCGGAAACTGCGCGCCTCCCAAGCCAAGGCTTCGTCGTCCGTGGTCACCATGCCGCCCTCGCCGCCGGTGGTGACGGTCTTGTTTTGACAGAAGCTGCACCCCGCCATGTGGCCCAGCGTCCCCGTCTTCTTGCCTTTGTACGAGCCGCCGTAGGCTTGGGCGTTGTCCTCGATGACGTAGAGGTCGTGCTTCTTCGCGAAGGCGTGGATCTGGTCCATGTCGCACACGTTGCCGTAGAGATGCACGGGCATGATCGCCTTTGTCCGCTTGGTCACCAGCTTCTCGGCGGATTCGACGCTGATGCAGTGATCGTCGATGTTCACATCGGCGAACCGGGGGATGGCCCCCGCTTGCACGACCGAGAAGCTCGTGGCGATGAAGGTGTAGCTCGGCACGATAACCTCATCGCCCGGACCAATGCCCAATGAGGCCAGGCACACGTGCAGCGCGGCCGTGCCGGTGGCGACTTGTACGCCGTACTTGCTGCCCTGCCATTTGGCGAAGGCTTCCTCGAACTCACGCCCCTTCGAGCCGGTCCAGTAATTGATCTTGCCCGAGCGGAGCACATCCGCGGCCGCCTGGATCGCTTTCTCGTCTAGGCTTGGCCACCACGCCAGCTGATTCGTTACCCCTTTGGGGCCTCCGTCAATCGCCAGTTTCGTCATTGCGATACCCCTCCCGTTTGGTTGAATTAGGCTCAAAATTTGTACACGCCCACCTAAATTGTACGCCTTGTTGCTGGAGCCGCCTCCGCGGATACGCTCCCGGCTCAACCACGGCGCGTGTCCCAGTAACGTATATTACGCGTGGTCTTCGATTCAACCATCTTCTTATACTACACGTTCTGTTGTCAATCTCCATTTTCTTGCGTGTGCGGAATAGGGTGGTATATACTCGCCTCCACGTTAATACGGAACGCTTACCAAATGCTTGCCCCGGGGACGCGGAGACTGGTGCAACCACATGAAAGGAGGATAAACGCATGGCAGCGACACTTGGAGTTGGGATCGCCGGGCCGGGCTGGGTTGCGGGCGAGTATATCAAGGCGTTCGTCCAGAACCCTCACACAGAGGTTCGGGCGCTGTACGGCCGCAATGAGGAGCGCGCCCGAGCAAGAGCAGTCGAGACCGGCGTCAAGGCGGAGATCTTCACCGATTACGACCAAATGCTCGCCCGCGACGATATCGATATCGTGGCGATCGCCACGCCGCCCCATGTCCATGCCCGCGAGGCTATTGCGGCGGCCCAGGCGGAAAAACACATTTTGCTGGAAAAG
>PUMX01000153.1 GCA_003552485.1 Candidatus Hydrogenedentota bacterium | reverse complement strand
TAAATCTCCAGGTGCCCCCGGACCCGTTTCACCAACGCGCCGAAATCACGCTGAATCTGGAAGGCGTCACCGCGCGCGACGCCTTGGTGCGCATCCTGGCGGAATCCTCGCTCAGAATGGCTTACTTTTATGGGTTCGGCACACAGTACGATTACGTGTCGATTTGGGTCTACGACGAAGACGGAAGACAACTAGGCGGCGGCCGGATGGAGGATCCGGAGGATCACGACAAGTGGGACGATAGGACATTTAGTCTCCGTGATTTGCCGCCGGACACCGAGATCGAGGTCTATGGTCCGGATGGCCCCGAGAGGACCACGGTGGGCGAGCATGATTGGTAGGGCTTCGGCGCGGCTCTGGCGTCACCCATAACCAATCGCAAATGGAACCTTCCCCTCGCCGTGGAATCCACACGCGCGAGGGGAAGCGGTGTCATTTGGGGGATGCTAACACAACAACAGGAGGAGGTTCGTATCATGAAATCACATCACCCTTTGCAAATGCTTTTGTGTTTGGCCGTGCTTTCCGCGGCCATGGCAGGCGCCGTGACGCTGGCGCACGCCGAAGTGGAAGGCGGCGTGGAAGAAACGGAGATTCTCAAGCCACCGGTGCATATCGTTGTCGATCCCAATGAAGCGGCTCCTATCCATCGGGCTGTAGACGATTTGACGCGCGATATTGAAAAGGTTCTGGGCCAGTCGCCGACGGTTGTCGATTCGTTAGCCGATGTACCCGAGAGTTTCACCGCCTTGGTCGTGGTCGGGCCGGCGTGGCACGATTCTGGGCTGGCGATTGCCGAGGACATCACCGGTAACGAGGCGCACGGCGTATATGTAGCTCAAGGCGATACCGGGCCCCACGTTGTTATGCATGGCAGTGATATGCGCGGCACAATCTATGCAATTTACACCTTCTCCGAGCATTGTCTGGGTATCCCGCCGTTATGGTTCTGGGCATCGTGGCAGCCGGAAAAAAAAGAGCAAATCGAACTGCCCGCCAATTTTGATCTACGTTTTGATCCGCCGCAAGTACGCTGGCGCGCTTGGTTTCCCAACGACCAGCGACAGCTTTCGCCTTGGCTCAGGCAAAGTCAAGAGAATGAAGACGCTCTCGCCGAGGCAATGCTGCGGCTTAAGATGAATATGATTGATGTCCTATCGTTTGTTGATGCAAACTATAGTGAACTTTATGATTTGAGTAGATATGGGGATATGGCAAAACGGTTTGGTTTGGCCCTTACCTGCACACATACGGCCCCTTTGGGAGCCCATCCTAGTCAAACGCGCTGGGACCGCTATTGGACACGAATTCGCGATGTGGATGCTCCCCCGGAGCGCTCGATTTATGATGTGGAGTCGCTGAAGGAGTACTGGACTTATTATATTGAAGCGGGGATCCATCATGATCTTGAGATTGTATGGCCGATCGCGTTTCGGGGCGGCGGAGATCTGGGATTCTGGCAGGGCGATAATTATGAAGATCCCGGCTCCGACGAAGACCGGGCCCAGGTCATTCAGGATATGCTCAACGAACAAGTGGCGCTGCTAAAAAGTGTAACGGAACAAGATGAGCCACCAATGCGAGTGACGCTGTACAACGAAAAATCGGACTTTGTCGCCGAGGGACTCTTGGAACTTCCCGATGAGCAGAGCTTGATATACAACTTTGTCGCGGCACGTCGCGATCATTATCCGCCACCGGATTTATTGCAGTTTGATTTTGATCCGGAGCAGCTTGTAGGGTATTACTTTAATTATCAATTTACGTCGACCGGATCTCATATCGTTCAGGCCGAAGGTCCGCGTAAGATGGAGCAGAACTTCCGTACGGTTGACGACGAAAGTCCGACAGGCGTCGAGGTGGCGGTTGTCAATGCCGGCAATATCCGTGAGCATGTGATGGAACTTGCCGCTCACGCTGAGATGATGTGGGATTTTGAAGCCTATGATTCTTCGCAATTTCTCAGAGAGTTTTCCGAAACTTATTTTGGATCAAACTATGCTGAGCGGATCGCCCGTTTTACGGAAGAGTATTACGCCAGCTACTGGCAGCAGAAACCCGGCGTTCTTGAAGACTTTGAGCGCCAGTTTATATTTCAGGATTTGAGGCTTCATCGGGCAATGCGTATCTTAATTCCCGAGCTAAAGAAGGACGATCCTAGTTTAGATGCTTTTTGGGGAGACGATTGGTTTCGGATTGATTTGGAAGCTCACGATGTCCAGACCGAGACCGAAGCCGTCGCGCTCGGGATGCGCCAGTCATTGCGTCGGTTGATTCCGCTGACGCGCGAGGCCGATGTAATTTACAACGCCTTGCCAGCGTCGCGCGGCACGTTTTTCAACGACAATTTCCGCGTACAGGCGTATTTCCTGCGGCACGCTACCGAGGTGGTGTATTATCTGGCCGAGGCGCTAATCGCTGAGGTCAATCAGCTTCCCGGTCGTCGGGCACGTAACATACGGCTGGCGGCCCAGTCGGGTGAAGCAATGGAGGCGATTCTGGCCGACGCCGAGCACGGCATATTCGAGGGCTGGTATGAGCCGCTTCGGGACCCGGATATATCCAGCAATTTCCGTATCCGCCAGCGGCGCGATGAGCTTCAGGAATTGCTTGAAGACGACTCAACGGAAACCCTTCTATTATGGAACGATTTCGAGGTTAAGCATAAGGCGTTTCCCAAACAACTTGTGAGCTTTGAATCCAATTAAATAACCAAAAGAGCGTCTGCTCGGCTTTTCCAGGGACGCGTTCGTGGTGGAAGAGGGCGAGATCGTTTGGCGAAGCCCGCCGCCGGGTTCTGATTGTTACCGAGGACCGTTTTCAGGTCATGGAGGAGGAAGGTATCCGGTACATGGAGCCAGCCGAGGGGGAGAAGACGAACCTGGACTGCGTAATTGGTCTGCGCGTCGAGAACGCAACGGTCTTGGAAGCCCTCACGGCCCAGGAAGAGGCGGTCAACGCCAATCCGCGGGCCGGCAGTTACCTGTGCATCTAGACTCCTCGCATTTCCGTCGGTCAGTTGGGGCGGGAGACCGAGATCGAGGTGCATGAGTCCGGATGGCCGCGAACGGAGCAATGACCGCGGGGCCCAGTTCCCACCGGTAGACTCGGTTATGTCCAACGTTGAAGGCCCCGGGCATTTTGCGTTGCGTTTCACCGTTCTTCCTGTGTTTGACAAATGCCTCTGAGTTTAGAGAATATAGAATCCTAAGCTTTAAACAGCTTTGGCGTCAGAGGCGCGGTTTAGCCCTCATGCAGGGTTATGAGTTGAGGGTAACCGTTCATTCGAAGTTGGAACGTTGGGATAGTCACAAGAGCGTGGAGGGATATGTCATGAAGGGAAAGACAACGCGGCGTACGTTCATGAAACAGGCGGCCTTGGCAGGGGCAACGGGTCCGTTGATCCTGTCGGGCGCGGTGCGAGGCCAAAACAGGCAAAAGCTTCGCCATGCCTCGATCGGGGTGGGCGGTCAAATGGGAATCCGGGATCTCATCAACATCAATGCGCACCCCGACGTGGAGATCGTGGCGTTATGTGACGTGGATGAGCGCTACTTAGATGAAGCGCTTGAGCACGACGACGCCAATGTGGATCCCGATGATGTGCGCTTGTACCGGGATTGGCGGGAGTTGCTGGAAGAAGAGCAGGACAACATCGACTCCGTCAACATCGCCGTGCCCAATCACATGCACGCTCCCATCGCCATGTCGGCCATGCGGCGGGATAAGCATGTATACTGCCAGAAGCCCTTGACGCACAGCGTATACGAAGCCCGTAAGCTGGCCGAGGAGGCCGCCAAACGCCCCCGGCTGGTGACGCAGATGGGCGTGCAAACGCATTCCGATGGCCGCTACAAAACGGCGGAGGCCATGATCCAGTTCGGCGTGGTGGGCCGAATCAAGGAGGCGCATTCCTGGGACTTGGTCCGCTGGCATTACACCGGCGACTTCACGGATCCGCCGATGAGAGAACAGCCGGACACCGGAGAGGAGCCGCCCGATCATCTGGACTGGGATCTGTGGCTGGGCGTGGCCCCGGAACGGCCATTCAACGAGGAACTCTATCATACGCGCATGTGGCGGCGGTGGCATGACTTCGGCGGCGGAGCCCACGGCGACATGGCCGGTCATATGATGGACGTAGTCTTCACCGGCCTCGAGCTAACGGCTCCGAAATGGGTCATGAGTTACCGGTCGCCGCCCTACGAGGACCTGCACTC
>PUMX01000541.1 GCA_003552485.1 Candidatus Hydrogenedentota bacterium | reverse complement strand
TAGTTCACGCCCGGCTCGGCGTCCACTTCCACGGTGAGCGCTCCATTCTCATGGCGGATGCCGTCGAGCTGTACGCCGGTAGTCGCGTAAAAGTCGCCGTCAAGCATAGCGTTGACAATACTATCCTGCGTAAGCTGCTCCGAACGGACCATCACCCAGCCACGACCCGCCGCCGAATGCGACTCCCATTCGTAACTGTGCGTGTCATCCGTGGCTATGCCGTAAAGCAACGGGCCTCCGCTTTCGCTCAACCGGTGCGCCAACACGATGTCCCACAGGCGGTCCGTGTCTTTACGGTACTCATCGCCAAAATTAAGAGTGGAACGGTGTCCGTTATAGACCTCGAAGAACCGCAAGTCGTCAATCTCGATCATGTGTTCCGCGGTCACCGCGCCGCCGTAGTTGGGGTGCGCCAGCACGCTCAACACCGGCTGCTCCTGCGCCTGCGCCGCCTCCGAGACATTGTCAAGCATGCCGCGTATCAATTCGGGCGCTTCCACCCCATCAGGCACGTAAGGCGTTACGGGCTCAGTGGTGTTGATGGCCAAGAGATGAACGTTTGAGATACCCGTGGGCTCGGCCCCCTCCAACAGCATAAACTCGCCAGGCTCTTCAAAAAGATGCCGGAACTCGTCGATCGGCTTCACACGCACCAACGTGTCGCCGTTCAATTCCGTGGTTTCGACCCAATCCTCGCCAAACAGGTTAAGATATGGTTGCAGATCCCCGGCGTCGTATCCCCGTTGGGTCTTGTTTACCCACACCTTGCCGTCGTGCCCCATGGGCCAGAAGTCCGCAGCGAATCCAGCCGGAATAATCCCCTCGTCAATCATCCCGTCTAAGTAATCTTCAAAGACCGGAAAAGCCTCGTCGCGCACGAGCACGTCATGGTCGGTGTAAGTCAGAAAGTGATAACCAAGCTCCTTGTATATATCCGCGGCTTGCTCGGGGAAGACAGCCCCATCGCTCCACAACGTATGGGCGTGCAAGTTCCCCTTCCACCATGCGTCCAGATCGAACTCGACATACTCGCGTTCGTGCGCGGGGGTGTCTTCTCCCAGCGCGTAGGCGACCCAGAACTTGCCCGCCGTGGTGTTGTAAACAATGCTGACCAGCGTCGACGACACTCCGTCGGCAATGGCGATTTCGATGGCCTTTTCGGCATCAATTGAACCGTACCGCTCGTCAATGGCGGCGTGAAGCGTCTGATTGCCTTTGCGGTGGTCTTCCTCGCCGGGCATGGCGTAAGCGCCGCCGTCATGGCGTTTCCAATAGACCACGTCGTTAAAGGGCTGGTAAAACGGCTCGTAACGGGGATGGGGCAAGACAGGATCGCCCCCGCCAAACTGGTCGAAGCGGTCCATGCTCGTGAAAAGCAGCCGCGCGTCGGCTTCACCATCGGGATCAGGCCCGCTGACGCCATAGTGGTATTCATTGGTGCGCTCGGCGTCTTCGATTCGGTTGAGCGCATCCGCAAGCGTGGCGTCGTGATAAAGCGCATCCCGCAGCAGCACGGGGAACGGAATCCCGTCGAGGGTTTCGTCGTCGCCAAAGCCTCCCATGATCTGGCTCACGGCGACGCCATGCTCGTTCATGCCGCCCACGGCCGCCCCGGCCATCCCAGCAAAACCTATCACCGCGTGACGTTCCCCATCCTCGGGGTGGTATATGGTCACGACGGGATAGTCCTGCACGCCCGCGTCCATGGTCCAGTCGAGGTTGCGCATTTGATAAAGATGACCATCGGCCGTCGCCTCGCCCCATACGGCGAACAACCCGCAATGGTACTCGGACATGTCAGGGAGCACGTGAAATCGCTGAAGAACCTCGAAGGTGATGTCCCCAAACCCCGCAGCGGCGCAGCCGGCGGCCATGCCTTGCAGTTCTTCCCCCCACGCCTCGGTGTCAAAATAGGCGCTGTCCCACATCGCATCGATGGCGGCGTCGTAAAGCTCGGAGGTAAAGGGCGCTGCGGCCTCCATGCCAGCCCAGCATGGATCTATCTGGTCCGCCAGCAGCTTGCCGTACCAGTAGCCCATCTCGTAACGGCTACCGCCGACCCTGACCAACGTGATCTCGTCGTCTCCCGATCCCACGGTCTCGATAGTTCCCCACCCGCCGACACCCTCTTCGGCGCTGGCCTGCGAAAAACCAAATCCCAGCAAGAGCGTCAATCCCAGCAAGAACGCGCTCAGCACCTTTCCCCAGTCACTCCTCGTGGATAGGCTCACGGCGTAACTCCTTACGTAATCGGTTGAGGCTCCCGCATAGCCCGAAGTGATTCGCAGCATGACAGAAGCTGACAGCAACAAAAGGGGATATGCTAAACCGACGGAATTGAGCGCCCATACGGGGCCCCCGAAACTCACCCCGCCCTAAAACTCCGTTGAATGCCGTCCATTCCCTCGTTTCCCGGGCAACGCTCTGACCAACAACCCCACTATAGCCCACACAATCTTGGCCGGACTTTCCGAGCGCTTCATAACCGACAGCGCCAGCCCACCCCAATCAAGAATATGGACCCTGCGGGAGCTCGCTACCCCACTCATCGTAAGGACAATTATAGGCCACTACGGTTCATGAGGCAAGGCCGGCAAAACTCGAACGCAGAGCAGCAGTCAAGAGACGCTGGCCAGCCGTTCAATACCCTTCGGGCGCGATAAGCACCTCGTCAAGATTGTAAGAATGGCCTTCCTCGACGCGGTCTCTGTCCGGCGTAATGAACCGGAGCCCTTCGAGCACATCCACATCTGGATACTGCTCGCGAATCACGCGCACATCAGCCTCGAATACATGCCATTCGCCGTCGTCTTCGAGCCGGGCCAAATCCGGGTCATCCTCCGCGCGGCTGGTGTTCGGACTCGCGGCCAACCAGAGTTCGCGTCCGGTGAACGCACGGATGTAGAAACCAATCGGCGCGCCGGGATCCACGCGATACCGAATGCGCAGTTGCGGATAGGTATCGATACACCAGTCCGCCGGATGCGTCCAAGCCGGCAGGCGGCCGCCGTCCTCTGGCGCATATGGCCGCAGCCAACCCTCGCCGCGCTCCTTGCCATCCTCGGGCGCGATGATTTGGTTGCCGCCGCGCGGATGACTCCACGGAGGCGGCACATCGTCTTCATCATCGAGGACCAGCACCCGCTCCCACTCCGCGGGGCCAGGCCGGTAGCTTTGCCAGCGCCACCACCATTCCTCGTCGTCGACGCAGAACGTGCTGTGCATAAGCGGCGCCTCGGGATCGCGCGGCGTCTTCACGAGCACATAGCCGGTCCCCCGATGAATCTCGCCATTCGCGTCTTCCACCCGCACACGGATAGGATAATCGTAGGCTTCGGTATACGTGTGGCTGAATTCAGTCTCGTCTTCCACAAGCGCGCCGTCACCTAATCGCCATTCCACGGACGCCGTCTCGCCGACGCCGCGCAGCACCAGGCTCAGGCGCACGGCCTCGCCGGGCTCGACTTGGAACGGTTCGGCGCGCACTTCGACGCTGGGCCGGCCTCCCTCGCCATGCTCATAGACGCCAGCATCAGGCGCGGCCCCGCTCCAGCGCAGGCTCACCGGATCGCCATCTTCCCAACGCACCGGCTCGTCCAGCACAAGCGCCCCGTCGTCACGATTGACTTCAATCACCCTGGCTTCGCCGCCGTTATCACCTACACGGATAACGTCGCCACGTTCGCCTGGGATGCCAAACCCGTCAAAGAAAGGCAGGGGATCGTTTACCGGCAGGGTAGTCCCCTCGCCTTCACCGGCCGCGCGGGCAAGGGGAAGTCCGCCGTTACGCAGCGGACTGTCGTCCCGCAGACTATGAATGTAATTGGCCGCATCCACGAACCCCGGATCGACGTCCACGTTATCCTCAAACACATCTGGCGCTTGCTCTTGGGCGGCGTCCACACTGTAAGCCTCGCCGTTCCAATCGATAACGCTGTCCCAGCCGGGTTCAGGGCCGCGCATTGCGTTGCCCCGGAAACGCAATTCCTCGGGACCATCGCCGCTGGCGCGCATTTGATACGACGCGCCATGCGGATCGTTCTCGGCCAGAATGTTATTGATGAACTGCACGTCGCGGGTCTGATCGCCGCCGCGTACGCGGAAGCCGTAATGCGCACTGTCATGGAACACATTGTGGTAGAGCCGCTGCGCTTCGAGCATGCCCTCCCGCCACGGATAGAGGTGAAGGGGACCGCCGGGGTTGCGAAACACGCGGTTGAACC
>PUMX01000002.1 GCA_003552485.1 Candidatus Hydrogenedentota bacterium | reverse complement strand
GCCAAGCTTACACTCTGGAAGATAGTTTCAACGTTGTGATACCCATCGCGGCGCCGGTTAAGTATATCCAGATAGAGGTTAATCTTTGCGTAGGCCCGATAGGTAATGCCTTCAGTCACCGAAATCTCCGTGCATTAGTAGTTTTTCGACCGCAATATCGAAATGAGTAGGGCGACGCCAAGGATGCCCGCGATAGTGTAGCCGGCCAGTCCAATCGGTTGCAGGCCGATATCGGCTGAAAGCAACAGGCTCGAACCGACGATGATCGCGCCGGCGATGATGCCAAAAGTGACGCGGTTGCTCGCCCGGTCGGTTACCGCGGCCAAATGGTTGAGCCCCTCATGGTTGAGCTGTATGCGCAAACGTCCGCGCCGCAGCATGCCCAGCAATTGCTGCACGTCGCGTGGCAGCTCCCGGCCCAGGCGCATGATCGCGAGCATATTGTTTTGGACTTCCGAAGCGAGATACTTGGGGTTGAACCGATCTTTTACCACCGCCTCGACGTAGGGCTGGATGATCGGCGTCATATTGAGCTTCGGATTCAAATGGTGGCCGGTCGATTCGATGGTGGCCAGCGCCTTCAACAATAGTGAGAACCGCGGCGCCAACTCGATCTTATTGCGCCGCAAAATGTTCGTGAGTTGCTCGATCAGCCGGCCAATGTCCGCCTGTCCCAAGACAGTCTGCGCTTCAAAGGCGATGAAGTCGGCCACCTCGTGGACCAGCGCGTTCCGGTCCACCAAATCCGGCGCGGTCGTAAAAGTGAGCATCGCCTGCACACACGTTTCGGGGTCGTCGTCAAAAATCCCGCGGAAAAGGTCGGCGATGGCGATCACATCAGGCCGTTCCAGATGCCCGACCATCCCGTAGTCGATAAACGCGATCCGGTTGTCGCGCAACACAAACACATTGCCCGGATGCGGATCAGCATGGAACAGGTGAAACTGGAATATTTGCTTGCATATGGTGTCGCAGCCGATGGCGGCTACAGTCACGGGGTCGCAATTCCGTGCGGGGAACTCATCGAGGTCGTCTACGCGCGCGCCGTCGATCCAGTCCATTGTCAACACCCGCCGAGCCGAGCGTTGCTTGTAGACACGCGGAATGAATACGTTGGAATCGCCCGCGTAGTTCTCGCGGAAACGCTCGATGAGCCGGGCCTCGACGCTGAAGTCCAGCTCACGCCTAATCGAGCGTGCGAATTCCTCGACTGTCCCCACGGGATCCAGCCATGTAAGCTCGGATACATGATCAACCGCCCATTCCGCGATTCGGCGGATCAGGTTGATATCCGATTCGATGACCTTCTCGATGTCGGGGCGTTGCACCTTTACCACGACGACCACGCCCTCTTTCAGCTTGGCGCGGTAAACCTGGCTTAACGAAGCCGCGGCGATGGGCTCGCGGTCGAACTCGGCAAACAATTCGCCCACGGACCCGCCCAGTTCGGTCTCGAGTACTTGCTCCATCTCCTCGAAGGGTTCGGGCTCGACGCGATCCTGCAAGTGGCTGAGCGTGCGGCAGGTGCTCTGGCCGACGAGATCCGGCCGGGTGCTTAGGAACTGTCCGACTTTGATAAAGGTGGGGCCAAGCTCAGTAAGGGCCGAGCGCAACCGCATGGCGAAGGTTTCGGGTTCGCCCGAGGGCGCTTCGATGATATGCAGGCCGCGCAGCAACTTGGCGGGCAAACCTTCGTGGAGCCCGATCCGGCGCACGAGATCCGCGAAGCCATGGCGCACCAGCACCTGAATGACCTCTGCCATGCGCACGGCGTTGCCCACGCGTTTGCCTAGGGTCTGATAATGCACGTTGCCGTTCCGTATCCTCGGTTATGTGTTCCAGAGTGGGAACGCGGACGGCGCCGCGTGAATCCAGTTGTGCTCACGCGCGCAAAAAGCGGAGCCGAAGGCTTTCAGCCGCCGGCCCCGCCACGGGGTTGCCCAAGCCTTGTCACCGGCCGCGGCTGAACGTTAGTTCGAAGTTCGTATTCTGACCTCGCGCCGCCTCAAATGCAACCAGCCGGCCCTCCTGACGGGGTTCGCCGCGGTTCGTGCTGACCGAGCCCTCCTGCAGGCGCCACGGTTCCGGTACATAGACGTATGCGTTCGCTACGTCCCCCGAGCGTCCGCAGATCTGACCGGTGAGGACGCCGGTTGAGTCGTCCCAGCTCAAGCGGTTCACGGAATTGCCTATCGCGCCGCCATTGCTTAATGCGCCGACAAGAAATGGGCGCGTATGCGAAGCGGTGAGTCCGTAAACGGTGAGCGCGTCGGTGGAAGGAATAACCCCGCCTTGCATATCGACGCGTTGTCCGTCTTCGGCGCGCCACACCTTCGCCGGCGCGCCGGCGTCAAGCTGGACTGACGCCACCGGCCACGGATCAGCGCCCGGGAAGACCACGAGCGCAGAACCATGAACAGTGTCACCCGACCGGTTCAGCGGCGTCTCCCATATGCGCGGGGCTTGTGACAGCAGGTCCTGCGGGCGCCCCGCGCCGTTCGCGCGCGGAAACACCTCGTCAAGCATACGGCCAAGCTCGGCCTCTGGGCGCGTTGCGATCTCGACAGGACCGCCAAAGAAGCTCATCGCCGTCATGACAGCGGCATCGGGTTCGCTCGAGCCGAAGCCCTCGAAACGGACCGGTCCCACGGCGACGCCATACTCGCGCATACGACTCGCACTCGCCGCGGCTTCGAGCCAGCTCGACAGATCGCCCCGTAGCGCGGCCCGCGGCGCGGGGACCACGACGGCGTCCGGCGCTCCTTGACTAAGCGCTTCAAACGCAAGATATTCCGCCTGGGCGCGCGTAAGACCGAAGCCCTTCAGCGCCTGTTGCGGGATCTCCGACTCCGCAAGCACCAGCAGTTCAAACCCGAGATCCGCCAACGCTTCGCCCCGTTCGCGTAACGCTGCGGCGCCTGCTTCCGCGGCTGGGTTCACCCAAAACGCGCCATTTTGTTCAATTGCCGCGCCGGCCGGGGCCTCGTCCAAAGCCAATGGATCAACCACGATGCCCGGCGTCTGGCCCTTCCGCCGTAATGAGGTAGCCACCCGGTTCATGTTGGTGGGATACCCCGAGCCCCCGTCCAGCGCGCCCAGGCGTTGTTGCCAGCCATGAGGAACCACGGCGTGCGTGACGCCGCTAAGGCTCCATGAATCCACGGTGTCGTAGAGCATGTCGGCGCTTGCTCCATCCGGCACGGTAATCCACGCGTCCGGAAGCGCGGTCGCCTCGCTGGGCTTCGGCGACAACATGCTATGAGCCCACGAGAACATGCGATCCAAAGAGGCTGGCGTCGGCAAGGAAAACGCCAACCACATGGGATCGGCCGACAGAGATTCTCCCGGCGCCAGCGTAAGCGGAGGGTCAAACTGGCTCGTCACCTCTCCGCGCCATTGACCGTTGTCGCGGTGAAACGCCACGCCCGAATCCGCCACACCCTGCGGAAACACGCCCATCGCAAAAAGAAGATTCTTGGAATTGTCTTCGAAGAGCATCGCAAGCGGCGGGCCGTCTTTGTCAAACAGGGGGAACCCCATGCGGGTCGCCAAAGGCCGCGTGTTTGTTCGCATCGATGGGGCCAGCTCAGCCATGCCGCCAGGCTCCACAACCGCCGGGCTCAACTTAGCCACTTCGAGCGGCTCGCCAGTGTTGTTGGTGACCGTCATCTCGACAAGAAAGAAGGCGCGCTCGCGTTGCACTTTGATGGAGTGTTCGAGTAAGACCCCGCCTTCTGACTCCATGCTGATGATGTGGCGAATGCCCGAGCCGGCGGCGTTCTCCGAACGTTCCCGGTTCGTAACGCCGTCTTTAAACGCTTCAAGACCGAGCACGCGTCCATCGGCAAGCTCGACTCGCGGCCTCACATCGTCAATGAGGTGGATCCCATCCATGACGAGGCACCACTCCGCGTTGTTGACGGCGTAGATAAGTGATGCGTCCGCGCACCTGAAGGTGTAATGATCACGTAGCGTCCACGGCAGCTTTTCACCGTGGACCGGCGGCGTCCCCAGCATGCATGCGGTCAACACGGCAATAAAAGCCACGGCGCCCCATTGCGCACAACGCTTGCTCATGGTTGTTTCTCCTGTATCGCTCCACACTTCGTGGACTTGGTAGGCGCCCTCGATCCGCACAAACGCCCCTGCGCCAATAGGCATCGAGCGCGACAGGCGCCATATGTAGCGCCAATCGGGCGGATTTGGCGGATCGCTGCCCATTATATTCAATAT